>JBPOHH010000632.1:0-14365 GCA_052035765.1 Bacteroidota bacterium | reverse complement strand
AGGCAATACTGGAAGAAGCCACCAAAACGCGCGTTCTGATCCTTAATGAAGCGCATCATAACAGTTTGCATCGGATTTTCCTGGCTGACCTCTTACCCGATCTCCATAAACTTGGCTATACGTTTATCGGGATGGAAGCGCTCAGTGCTGCCGATACACAATTACATCGCCGCAAATATCCGGTCATTCAAAGCGGCTATTATACGAAAGAACCGTGTTTTGGGAATCTTATCAGGGAAGCGCTGGATCTCGGATATACGGTGTTTCCGTACGAACAGGATGTTGCCGACAGTGCTCAGGTAAAAGCAGGACGTGAAAAGGCACAAGCGCTAAACATTGCAACAATCATCAATCGTCATCCGAAGGCAAAAGTACTTCTCTATTGCGGATATGACCACGCTGCAGAAGATACTTTACGGAATTTCATGGGGTTACCGATGGCAGGGCAACTCAAACTTCTCACCGGAATTGACCCATTTACCATCGACCAAACGGCACTCACCGAATATGTTGTCGTTGGCAACAGATACCGAAAATTAATACAGGAACGCCATGATGCGGTGTTTGTTGACTCTCAACGACAGTATTTCAACAAAGCTACCTTGCCGAAGCGAATGGACTGTAATCTGTACCACCCGAACACAGAATATGAGTATGGCAGACCCACATGGCTGAAAAGAAAAAACACCACATTCGTCCTGCTTCAGGATAAGGTGAAAATCGACTATCCCTGCCTTATCAAAATATATTTAGCGACCGATGACAAAAGCACTGCCGTACCGATTGACGTGGTGGAAGTCAAATCCGCGAATGAAAAAGTAGCTTCTGTCATTCTCAAGCATAAAAAGCACGTAGCAGTCGTCGTCAACGGCAAAGGTGAACAACAAGAATTTCCTGTCAGATAGCGTGCATGAGGCAAACGGAATTGCCGGTGTGTTCGGATGCAGGGAGATATCATTTGCACGCCTAGCTGTTATACTGAATTTGTTCCCATAAATTTCAATTGTGTGTCTATTTTGATGCAGTAACGCTTTCCTTTTACCCATAGCTTTGGAAAAGAATGAAATTATAGTATATTTGTCGTGTTGAATAACTATTTTCGCTCTATGTTCAATATTTCCAGGATGTTCACTATGAAAACTCTTCTCCTTATTCTCGCCATTTGCACTCTATTTTCCGGCAAGCTCGTCGCTCAATCCTTCCTCTCTCCGCGTGTCGGCAATGAAATTGACATGGATGAAAAATATTATTTCGGACTCTTTCCATCGGTAAGAGGATTTGTCTCTGCAACGGCAACATCACAGACTAATGATTCCACATACTTTACTATTCGATCAGTATTTCGTGGAGTGGCATCAAATTCTACCGTTATCGTCGATACACGCACCGTTAAAAAGCTGTCAAAATATATGGAAGATTTCGAATCAGTTCGCAATCGTGAAAATGAAGTCAACTGGACAATGTTTAAAGGTTTAGCTCAAGAATCATCCGTCATTGGTCATGACTTTCATGATGCATTAGGTGCGACCGTTACCACACTAGACGGGAGAAGTATCTATGGGAAATTGTTTTGGGCTGAAGATAGTGCACTTGTACTGTGGAAGAGTGATGAACCCTATAATTGGAGAACAGTCGGTAGTGATGCGAATGTAATTCCGGTAACCTCGATATCAACAATATCGTTAGAAAAACGATTTCGTGTATGGAACGGTCCGGGTAGTACGTATGGTGTGTTAGCAGGATTGATTATGAGTGGTGTGTATATTGGAGTTAACTATTCCGAATTTTCCCATTCTTTCTCTGAAACGTATTCCACTTTTATGCTAGTTCCTGTATGTGTAGCAATTACATCGGTTGTAGGTGGAACGATAGAATATCTGTTACGCCCAAACTTCCAAGCGACCATTGACGGAAAAGAGGAAAAGTACCTTCCGATTCTTCCTAAACTCACCAATGCATCGACTATTGATTCTTACCCGCCACCGGAATTGATACGATTAATCGAAAGTACCGTTCGGTAATGAAGTGAGTGGACCGCTACCGAAAATGTCGTTTGCTCTTCAATTCAATACAATAGAGTGTCATACAATTTCCGGCTACATCAACAATACTTCTTTTCTACTTTCAATACAATACAAGGAGTTCAACATGAATACTCTCTCCCTGCTTGCCCTTGGCTTTGTTGCCGTTTCTTCGATCGCTTCCGCTCAATCCTACCTCTCTCCGCGTGTCGGCAATGACATTGACCGCATCGAAAAAGAATATTTTGGACTCTTTCCTACGATTAATGGATTCGTATCGGCGAAAGCTGTGTCACAGACCGAACAGTTTACGACGATCACGATTACCGCACTTTTTGAGGGGCGCAGAAAAGATACGTCCTTGCTTATAGATGCCGGGACAATCAGTAAACTCGCGAAGTATTTCGACAGCTATGAAACGGTGAGAATGAAGGAAAACACCACCAACTGGTCTGTTTTTAAAGGAATTGCTGCTGAATCACCGGCGATTAACGATCCATTCCATGAACCCATGGAGACGACCATTGAAAGTCTCGACGGAACGAGTATTACGGGTACATTGCTGTGGGCTGAGGACAGTTCGCTTGTACTATGGAAGAGCGAAGAACCCTACAATTGGCGAACTCTGGCGCAGAATGCAAGTCCGGTACGTGTCGAGCAGATGAAGCATATTCGCCTCGAGCGTCAGGGTGGATTCACGAGTGGTGCAAAGATTGGTGCGTATGCGGGAATTGCGCTTTATATTGTGGGTTTAGGATTGAATTATGAAGATATAAAAATACGAAATTTAGAAAATGTAGCAGGTTATATGTTCGGAGGTGCTATCATCACAGCGTGCAGTGCAGTCGCCGGTGGTATTATCGGGTCTATTATTCAGCAGGATTTTCATGCTGATGTCAACGGGAGTATGGAGAACTATCTGCCTCTTGTAGATACTCTTTCCAAATCCTCTGTGATTGAGTCCTATCCGCCGCCGGAAGTAGTACAATTGATTAATAAATAGCGAAGGAGAAAGGAATTACACCATACCCGAACGCTTCCGCAGGAACCATTCAACGGCAAAGAAGAGGAGGGCACTTGCCAGCATCCACGGCAAATTCCAGAGAGCAAATTCTGACTTTTGGGTGATTGTACGATCTTTAAATCCGGGGTGTTTTTTCATGTCTTCGAGGAGGGTTGATGCCGTTGCCGGAGTATAGAATTTCCCGCCGGTGCGTTCAGCCATTTGCCGTAGGAGCTCGGCATTCATCCGAACATTCTGATATTCGAGCGCGATATCGCCCACGCTGAAGCGACCGTTGTCGGCGCCATACGGTTTCTGATTAACGGTCACGCTGCCCGAATATGCATAATCACCTTCCGCAAGTCCATCAATCTGACCGGTATAGCGTCCATTCGAAATAGGTGTCAGATGCACTTCCCGCGAAGATTTCCCGCCGGATATTTTCACCACCACATCCGCATTTTCAATTGGTGCGAGCGTCTGATCATAGACCTGAGCAATGCACTCGACTTTCTCGCCGCTTGCATAGAGCTTCTTGCTCGTGCGAATCCGTACGGACTTTTGATTTTCTGTCGTCGTCAGCCATTTGGTGGTGTTTTGCAGGAAAATCGAGAGGATATCCGGCATATCCTGACGTCCTTTCGACACTTCAGCAGCTTCGCCTAAAAGCTTCCATCGGTAGAGACCATAGCCGAGAATGGCTACCGATTTTTTACCCTGAAACTCACGGGAACTGATAAGAGGTTCGCTCAGCGGTGTCGTATTAACCTTAATTGTTGAAAGCACTTCCGACTCGGGTTTCATTTTAACAAATGTTTCGGTGCGGTAAATGGGCGGTAATTGATTCCAGAGGCGGGCATCGTCATTGGTACCGGTAATTTTCAACAGTGAATTCGACAACGCTCTCTGCGGAACATCGGCGAAGGCGAGAAACTCCTGCGGACGTGAGGAAACAATAGAAAAGGGAAGGTACGGTTCCAAGAGTCGTAGCTTGGTATAATCAGTCTGAAGCGATGCGACAAACAGCAGCGGCTTGCCGCGTTCGCACTCCTGAGCAATCATCTGCACCACGGCAGCAGGAGTCGAGCTGATTGGAAATCCAATTAATACAATCGCTTCGGCATCTTTGAGGGATTGTGCACTTGGCTGTACGTCATAAAATTCAGCGCCCTGCTTTTGGATAAATGCCGTGATGTCAGCACCTTTTTCTTTGTCTAAGATTGAACGGATAAACGACACATCCGAACTCGGTGCGCCGGCAAAAAGGGCGACTTTACGTTTCTGCTTGAGAACCGTGATGAATTCCGACAGGGAATTGTTTTTAGATGTCAATTCTCCGTTTTTGGGAGCAATCGTTGCCGTAAGCTTATGAATTCCTTCTGTCTTAGGATGATAATCAAAGAGAGCGGAATAGGCGGTTTGTTCTCCCCGCAGACGGATTGTCTGCTCGGCTATCTGAACGCCGTTATCGGACAAAATGAGTTTCGTTTCGGTGCCTTGATCATCAGTTATGCCGGATGATTTGATATTAATATTCACCGGCACCGACGCGTCGAGATAGGTGATTTCATTGGTAATAATAGTCTGAATTGCGATGTCTTTGGGTTCGGATGAGTCACCTATGCCTATAATATACAACGGCTTGCCCTGCATCTCAGCTTCATAAAGCGGATTCGCGCCGGTATTAAACGCACCATCGGTTACAAGAAGTCCTGCCCGGATATTTGCATCTTCGGAGCGTTCTCCCATCCAGCGGATCGCCGCCGAGATATCGGTGAGCTGACCGTCAAATTTCAGCGAATCGAGTGCAGCCGATGAAGGAATGGAGAGCACATTATCCTGAAACGCAGCCATGTCGGCTTCATCTTTGAGCGAGAGCACATTCGAGGTCGTCAGCGCGGTGTTGAATGCGTCACGTCGACTGCCGGTAATATCCTTAATTGTCATCGACTGCGAATTATCGAGGAGGACTGCGACATGAGGTTCGTCAATACTCGCCCGGACGAGCGATAAAATAGGTTCGAAAAGAGCGATAATCAACAGCGCAAGTGCGAGAGTACGAAGGGAGATAAGGAATGCTTTTTTACCGGAGGAAATCGGAGGAATTGTCGTGCGGTAGCTATAGAGAGCAAGACCCAAAGCGCTCAAGATTGTCAGCGCCACAAAAAACCAAGAACCACTAATACCAAGTGAATATGAATTCATGTACTTATGAGGATTTAACGATAAAGAATTGGGTGGGATTACAAAAATTAAAACGCCTTCGACGAAACTCGGGTCCTTGAATTTTAGTTGTTGTCTTCCCGAAAATACCTTGCTTCTTTTGTGAGAAGGTCGTAAGTTCGTACGCTGATGGTCGAACTCTAAAAACAATTTGCACAAAAATTTACAAACAACAATCCTTATGGCGAAGAAAAATCCTCCTGAAACTGATAAACCCCGTTCTGCAAACCTTCCCGAGCTTACACCTCATCAATTACGCTGGCGCTGTCCCGAAGATATATTTACCTTTGAAACCACGCAGGAACTCACTCCTATAAAAGGAATTGTGGGACAGGAAAGGGCTATCGAAGCCATACGACTCGGGGCGCAGTTGTATTCACACGGCTATAATACCTTCGTCTCCGGTGTGTCCGGCACGGGACGTCTCTCGACCGTGAAGAAAATTCTCGATGAAGTAGCGCCATCGACGCCGGTGCTGTTTGATTTCTGCTATGTTCAGAATTTTACTTCACCCGACAATCCGCGCCTATTGCGTTTTCCTGCCGGTCAGGGACGGCTCTTTTCGAAGGCAATGGACGAGGCGATTAGTTTTCTCAAGCGGAGAATACCGCAGCTCTTTGAAGAAGAAGGATTTCAGCAGAAGCGGCTCTCGCTGATTGATTCCTATCAGCAAAAGGAGCAGGATTTAATCAGTGAGTTTAATATAAAAATACGACCGAGTGGGTTCGTCCTCGGGCGCATCGAAACCGAGGACGGCATCCCTCAGACGGAGGTTTTTCCGATTATTAATGGCAAGCCGGTTCCGATTTCGGAGATTGATACCCTTGTCAAGGCAAAGAAAATTACGGCTAAAAAAGCGGAAGAATTACGGGAAAAATATGATACACTTCATGATGAATTGTATGCCCTTGCGCGATTAGGGGTGAAATTGATGCATACATTCCGCAGTGGTCTCGTGGAATTTGATACCACATCGGCATCGCTGATTACCAAGACCGTCTTTGATGAAATCCGCAATGATTTTCCGGATACGAAGGTCAATGAATACCTGCGGGATGTGGAGAAGGATTTGCTGGGGAATTTGGAGATATTCGAACCTTCCCTTGGAAAACTGCCTTCAGAAGTTACTGAAATTAAAGCAGATGAGAGTTCGAAAGAGAAGTTTGCCGCTTACTCGGTGAATGTGATTCTGGACAATTCTCAGAGCAAAGGCGCTCCGGTGATTGTTGAGACAATACCGACTTTTGTGAATTTACTCGGTACAATTGAGAAAAAATACGACGCTAATGGATTCTGGAAAACCGATTTCACGAAGATTAAATCCGGTTCGCTCCTCCGCGCCGATCAGGGGTATCTGGTAGTCAACGCGCTCGACCTTCTGCGTGAGGAAGGCGCATGGCAGATTCTCAAAAAAGCGCTTTTGTACGGCAAGCTTGAGATTCAGTCGGTGGATACGTACTTTACTATATCGCAGACATTGCTCAAGCCCGAGCCGATTGAGCTGAACGTGAAGGTCGTGATGATCGGTGATGAAGATTTGTATCGCGCACTGTATTTTTCGGAGGAAGATTTCAAGAAGATATTTAAAGTAAATGCGGAGTTTGATTATGAAATTGACCGGTCGGAACACATGATCCGTTACTACGCACATTTTATTCATAAAATCTGTGACAGTGAGAATCTCCTTCATGCAGATAGAAGCGGTGTCGCTGCAATTGTCGAGTGGGGAGTGGCGCATACGGAGTCGCAGCAGAAGCTGACACTGCAATTCAGCGATGTCGCCGATTTGTTGCGAGAAGCATCATATCACGCGCAGCTTTCCGGCGGCAGCTCACCGCTGGTGACACGAAAAAGCGTTCAGCAAGCGCTGCAAGCACGTCGCCGTCGTAATGAAATGCTCGATGAGAAAATCAAACATCAAATCGTTCAGGAAACGCTGATGATCGACACCACCGGTGAGCGTGTGGGACAAATCAACGGACTCACGGTCTATAGCACGGGATTAATATCATTTGGTAAACCGGCAAGGATCACGTCAAGTGTCGGAGCAGGGGAGTCGAATATTATCAATATCGAACGTGAAGTCGAGCTCAGTGGCAGTACACACGACAAGGGTGTGATGATCTTAGAAGGATTTATGCGGGAACGCTTCGCGCAGGTGAGACCGCTGACGCTGTCTGCGTCGATTGCATTCGAACAAAGTTATGGTGGAATTGACGGAGATTCAGCGACGGCAGCCGAGATTATCGTCCTACTTTCATCATTATCTAAGGTGCCGGTAAAACAATCACTTGCAATCACAGGTTCGGTGAATCAAAAGGGCGACATACAGCCCATCGGCGGCGTAAACGAGAAGATACAGGGTTTTTTTGAAATCTGTGCCATCCGCGGTTTACACGGCGAACAGGGTGTAGTGATTCCACATCAGAATGTTCAGGATTTGATGCTGTCCGAGGAAGTGATACAAGCCGTAAAAGCCGGCAAATTCCATATTTATCCTGTGGCAACGATTGAGCAGGCGGCTGAGCGGATGATGGGATATCCGGCAGGAGTTATGCACGATGACTATACCTATCCCGACGGCACCATCTATGGATTGGTCGATGCACGGCTTGTAAAATTAAATGCAGCCACGGAAGGCGCCGACAAAGAGCCGGCAAAGAAATCAAGTGTGCGGCACAAGCCAAAAAAACAGGGAGAAGATTGACACTTTTATTCGCGGAAAAAGTGGTAATTTGCCATTCAAAATCACGAATATTGTGCTATTTTACTATATTTTCTGGAAGATTTGTGTGGATATTTATTTAGTGCGTCATACTTCTCTTAATGCAGACAAAGCAATCTGTTACGGCCAGTCCGAAGTACACCTCGCATCTACTTTTTTGCAGGAAGCCAGCGATACTGCCAAGCTCATACCCGAGCGTCATAATGCTGTCTTCGTCGCCTCACCCGTTCGCCGGTGTGTGCAGCTCGCCGAATACCTCAGCCGCCGTCCTCCTATGACAGATAAACGTATCCTCGATCTTAATTTTGGTGATTGGGAGCTCAAGCGATGGGAACAAATTGATCCAATTGTGCTCGATTCCTGGACACGCAATGCCGTACATACAAGCTGTCCTAACGGCGAGTCCTACACCGATCTCTTCACCCGCAGTATAGAATTTTTTGATGAATTGACGGCCAAGAACCAAAAAGCAGCCGTAATTGTCACCCATGCAAGTGTCATCCGATGCCTGCTGATGTATGTCCTTGCGATACCGTTCGAGCGGTCGTTTGATATGAGAATTGCCTACGGAAGCGTAAGCAAAATCAAAATCGAAGACGGCTCCGTAAGTGTGGATTTTATCAATAGAATATAGTATAACCCTCCAAAATGCAACATATTACCTTCGACGACACCGTTGAATATTCAGCCGGGAAACGACCAATGATGGAATTATTCGACTGGTCGGTGTTTCTCGTGGCGATCATGCTGGTGGCAATTGGATTAATTTCCATCTACAGCGCTACCTTTGATATTAAAACAAGTGCCTATTTTATCAAACAATTGCAATATGCTGCCGTGGGAATCACGGTGATGTTTGCTCTTGCCTTCATGCCCGAGCGCTGGCTCTCGATTACCGCGTTTGGTTCGTATGGCTTGTCAATCCTCCTCTTAATCGCCGTCGTCCTGATAGGCAAGACCGTCTATGGTTCGAAAAGCTGGCTGTATTTAGGTCCGATAGGATTTCAGCCGTCAGAACTTGCCAAGATCGGCACACTACTTGCCCTCGCCGAATTTATCTCCCGTAAAGGCGTCGACTTACGTACAATCCGCGATATGGCGACCACGGTCGGTATAGTCGCGCTGCCGATCGGTCTGATTATGTTGGAGCCGGATTTTGGTTCTGCTTCTGTCTTCGCAGCTATGCTCCTCGGTGTCATGCTCTGGGCGGGTGTGGATTTATTCCTGCTGTTTGTCGTCGTCTCAGCGCCGCTTATCGTTGTATCTGCCTTTGTGGGTAAGGTATGGTTTTATACACTTGCCTCACTGTGTACTGTCGGAGCAGTATTTTTCAGACGGGGGATTGTCGTGACGGTGATTTCGATTGGACTCTTTGTCGGCGTGGGTTTCTCGTCAAGCTATGTCTATGGTGTCTTAAAACCGCACCAAAAAGACCGTATTCTTTCCTTTCTCGACCCCGAGCGTGACCCTCGCGGCAAAGGATATAATGTAATTCAGTCGGTGATGGCAGTTGGAAGCGGGGGGCTCACAGGGAAAGGTTTCCTTCATGGAACTCAGACACAACTGCGATATATTCCAAAGCAATGGACAGATTTTATCTTTTGTGTGCCGACGGAAGAATTCGGCTTCGTCGGAGGAGTACTCGTCGTCGGACTGCTCGGGATATTGATATTTAGGGCAATTACCATCGCTTCAATTGCCCATAATAAATTCTCGGCCGTGATGTGTATCGGAGTCGCGACGCTAATGCTCTATCACACGTTAGTCAATGTAGGAATGGCAATTGGACTATTCCCGGTGATGGGAATTCCGCTGCCGTTTTTGAGTGCGGGAGGGTCGTCTTTGGTGGTGAATTTTGCGTCCGTCGGTCTGCTGCTTAATGCGTACCGACTACGTCAGGCGAAACAACGAACGTAAAAAGTAGACAAAAAAAAGCCCGAGATTAATCTAATAACTTCGGGCTTGAGCGTCTTGGCGCGACTCTCAGGGGAGAGATTGCCGCTCAACTCTGCACAAAAATACAACTTTTTTCCGAACTGCCAACACGTTTTCTTGAAACACAAAAAATTATTTTTCTGTCTCAGGTTCGATCACACACAGCACCGCGCTTTTATCGACGACACCACCCGGCTGTACTGAAATAGAAGTAATAATTCCACTCGCCGGCGACTTAATAGAATTCTCCATTTTCATTGCTTCGAGCACAAAAAGCTGTTCGCCTTTTTTGACTTTCTGTCCTACCTGTACGCTGACTGCTTTGATGAGTCCGGGCATGGGAGCGGGGATCTTAGCCGCCATTGACTTTCCGCCTAACCCTGATAATAATATCTGGTTATACTTGTTTTCCTTTTCGCTCAGCACTTCGAGCGGGTACGTATAGCCGCAGTAGGACACGCTCGGATTTCCCCGTGCATCGAGCTTGACAATCATCGTTCGTGATTGATTGTCGTCACCATGCATCGTCACGACAAACGGATAATTCTCCTCGATACTATAGCTAAATTCCTGTCCGCCGGCCGTGGCTTGCGCCTCACCAAATTAAACAATAATAGCATCTTTTCGGGACAGAATTTCACCCGAAACATAGTGTTTTGCATTCATGTATTTTCTCGTATTTTTGAATTGAATATCTTGTACTACCTTTTGTGTACTTCGCTTACACACCAAGCACGAAATGAAGGAATCATTACCTAAAAAACAACGCGACTTTGATGAACGCGTTCTTGAAATCGTACAGCAAATACCTTTTGGCAGAGTTACGACCTACGGGCATATCGCCGCCGCACTTGGAGCGAGGCGGTCTTCACGGATGGTGGGCTATGCCCTGAATAATGTCAAAGACCGTAACCATATACCCTGTCATAGGGTTATCAATCGTAACGGCGAGCTCACCGGCAAGCTCCATTTTGCTACACCGACGCTCATGCGCGAGCTGCTCGAAGCAGAAGATATAGAATTTATCGGCGATGCGGTCAATCTTGCCCGGTACTTGTGGATACCGGAAATACAATAGCCGATGTTATCGGGTAATGACCACATTCTGTGACCAGACATCGACTCCCGACCGTATCGTGCAACGATAGACGCCTGCTGCAAGTCCTGCTATATCAACCGATAGGGACGTTCCACCGGACATCTCAACCGGCATGTCCATCACCGTTGCTCCGAGCATTGAGTGCAGCGAAAGGTGTCCCTTCACACCGCTCGTCATATTGCCATGAATCGTCAGAATGCCATCATTGCATGGATTAGGAGCGATGCTCCAGAGGGATTCTGTATTTTCCGGAGTATCGACACCGACGGTATTTGAGGTCGTAAAATTCCAGGTATCCGACCATGCGCCCCAAACCCCGCCTATTTTTGCACGGGATCTCCAATAATATTTAGTGCTTATATCTAAATTACTTATCGGCTTGAGCACCACAATCAGGAGCGAGTCTTGCCGGCTTACGACAGAGAAATCACTTTGGGTCGCAAGCTGATAATGATAGAGTTCTGCTCCTGCAATCGTCTTCCAGATCAAATTCGTATTCACCGGAATATTGACCGATTCATTGGCCGGAGAAATAAGGGATATCTTGCCGGGTATTTCTACTTCGGTGGTAAATCTTCTTGACGGCGACCAGGCACTCCAATGCGTTCCATCAGAGGTAGACACTCTCCAAAAATATTCTGTACTGTAGGCGAGTGTGCTAACGACCGTAGAAGTCGACGTAAGAGTAGAATCATCAACAAGTAACGTAGAAAATATCGAAGATGTACTTATCTGTAAACGGTAATATTTTCCGCTGACGGAAGGCTTCCAAATGAATGTGGTAGAGCTCGAAACTCCGGTCGCCAGATCAGCAGGGCTCACAAGCTCGGGAGCTATGAGAACGACTTGGGCTTTAAAATCAACAGAATTTGGCGTTTGGTCTTTAACTATCACATCAATTTTGGGCGGGAGAAAACTATAACCGGCTTTGATGGGAGTGATGCTGTAAGCTCCATTCGGCACATCGGCGATAGTGTAGACGCCATTACTTCCCGTGACCGCGCTTCGCAGACCGTCGCTGACGAGGACTCCTTCGAGAGGATTATCATTCAGGGTAATATATCCGATGATGGTGTGTTTGGGAAAGTTGTACCGGCCCACGAAGATATCGAGACCGCCAAGACTGGCAATGTTTTTAATCGAGCCACTTGGAAATGATGATTCGTCTCGAAAACATCCCGTAACATAAACATCTCCTTTTGAATCGGCGATGATACCATTGCCATTGTCATTGCCTGTGCCGCCTACTCTGCGTGCCCATTGAAGGGAACCATTGTAATTAAAGCAGGCGATAAGAACATCACCTTTGCCTTCACTGATCAGGTCGGGTACATTGCTGAGACCAAAGTCGGTTTTGTCATAAAAGTCACCGATAACATACACATTTCCGCTTTTATCAAGTGATACCCCGCGCCCCATATCCGACTCTGTATTACCAATACGGACAGCACCTTGGGAGAATCCGTCAATCGTATATTTTGCCAGAAACATGCCGCCGAGTTTTAAGGAATAATCCGTACTGAATGTAGCAGTACCGGTATAAAATCCGGTGACAAAAATAGTGCCTGTGTCATCGACCGTAATAGCATTCGGTTCATCATCCGAGAATCCACCTGCCTTGCGAGCCCATTGTGGAACGCCGTCGAGACTGTATTGGGTTACAAAACAGTCGTAATTCCCGGCACTCGTCAGATCAGATGCTGTGCCGCCGGGAAATGTAGCCGTTCCCCAGAAAAAACCCGCCATATCGATAAATCCATTTTTATCAAAGCATACCGCCCGCGCTTCATCATACGATGTGCCACCGCCACGCTTTGCCCAAAGTGCCTCGCCGGTAGGGGAGTACTTTGCCAAAAAAACATCCGTTGCACCGGCTGAAGTAATCGTTCCTGCCTTGGTGCCCGGGAAGGTGATTTTATCTGTAAAAGCTCCGGAGATATAATAGTTACCTTTGTCGTCAATTGTCACGCTTCGTCCTGCATCATCCGTTGTGCTGCCAAAACGCTGCATCCACAAAAAGGCACCGTCAGTGCTGAGCTTCCCGACAACGACATCCGTGCCGCCGATGGATTTTAACGAGTCTTTTGCATAATACGCCGTCGACATGAACGAACCGGTAAAAATCACCGTGCCACCGGCATCGCATGCAATGGAATATCCGATATCTTCAGCGGAGCCCCCAAAACTTTTTGCCCAGAGGATAGAACCGTCATTCTTGTATTTAGTGATGAAAATATCACTGCTCCCATTACTTTTCAGAGTGGTTGACCCAAAGGTAATATCATCGGTAAATGTACCGACGACATAGCTGTTACCGGCAGAGTCAAGCGCAATTGCCTGACCTGTGTCGTCACCGGTTGAGCCGGAAGCCGTTACCCAACGTGGAGCGACCTGCGCAGTCGCTGTACGAGAAATGCAACAAACAATTACTAGAATCAGATACAATGTTTTCATAACGTTTTTCGTAAAATTTCTAAGACGGACATTTGAACTATAAAGAGTATAACTATATAACAATACATAACCTTACTTACCACTAAACTTCGGACTTCTTTTCTCGATAAACGCACTCACACCTTCGGAATAATCAGCTGAATCTCCTGCACGCTGCTGATAAATTACTTCCATATCGAGCATTTCATCGAGCGAGGCAGTCATACCGCGCTGCAGCATTTTTTTGACAAAACCATAGCTTTGGGTAGGACCCTGAGCAAACTGAAGAGCAAGTTCATGCAGCGAATCCTTGAAAGCCTGCGGATGATACACATAATTTACAAGCCCAAGCTGAAGGGCTTCATCAGCGCCTATTGGCTTATTAAGTGTAGCAAATTCAAAAGCTTTGGAATATCCAAGCATTCGCGGATAGAAATAGGTCGCTCCTGAGTCAGGCACGAGAGCAATTCCAATAAATGCTTCAACAAGACGGGCTGACGCGCTCATAATGCGCATATCACAAGCAAGAGCGAGCGAGAGACCGGCACCGGCTGCAACACCATTAATCCCTGCAATGACCGGCTTGGGGAGTTCGCGAATTAATCGAATAATCGGATTATACCGCCGCTCAAGAGAGTCCTGCAAGCTGCGTTTGCCACCGCCGGTAGGAGCATCTTTCAGGTCTTGTCCCGAACAAAACGCGCGCCCGGCGCCTGTAAGAATCACGCATCGCACATCATCAGAAGCTGCCGCCTCCGCAAATGCAGATTGTAATTCCAATGTCAGAGCTTCATTGCACGCATTGAAGACATCGGGTCGGTTCATGGTAATAGTAAAGACACCGCGATCCAGCGCTGTCAGAAGAGTAGTATAGGTAGAAGTCATGCGCTCACTTAATTTAATCATTAAAAATACAAGTACTTATT
>JBPOHH010000495.1:0-4094 GCA_052035765.1 Bacteroidota bacterium | reverse complement strand
CAATGGAAAAAATACCCTCGACAATGCTCTCATCCGTGCAGTAAAGCGGTGAACGTCGCGGTACAGTAAAAAACAGTAATCAGTCAGCTCTCTTACCTTTTATTACAGCAAAAAGTTATGAAACATGATATGAAAACCCTTCTTGGTAAACTAAATCCTACCAGCCTAGGTGCATTCCAAATGGCTGCAAATTTTTGTTTTTCACAAACGCACTATAATGTAGAAATTGAGCATTATCTCCTCAAGCTCATCGAACAGCCGGACACGGATATCACCCGACTTTTGCGGTATTATGAAATCAAAGAGCAGGATATTGTGAATGACTTAACACTAGCGTTGGAAAAGTTCAAAAGAGGTAATAGTCGTAAACCTGACTGGAATGAAAAGCTTCAGACTTTACTACAAGAAGCATGGATGGTTTCAACGCTTCAACTAGGTACAAGTTCAATAAGGACAGGATCGATTTTATTGGCATTTTATGAAAATGATGATTTACGTCGATTAATTGCCGAGTTATCTGTCCAATTCACCAAAATCTCCCGCGACCGCCTTAGGAGTGAAATCAAAGATATTATCAAGGGCTCGTCCGAGGATAAGCACAGCCAAAGCAATACCATAGGCACTGCAACAGCTTCGGGCAGTCAGCAGGACGACGACAGTCCGGCATCGACCACCGCGCTCGCGCAATACACGGTCGATCTCACCGCCGAAGCACGCGCCGGCAAAATCGACCCGATTCAGGGACGCGACACGGAAATCCGTCAGATTATCGATATTCTCACCCGCAGACGGCAGAATAATCCTATCCTCACCGGCGAGGCAGGCGTGGGCAAAACAGCCGTGGTTGAGGGATTCGCATTACGCGTCGTGGCGGGTGATGTGCCGCCGCCACTGAAAAATATCTCTGTGCGAACATTAGACTTAGGTCTTCTTCAGGCAGGCGCAAGCATCAAAGGGGAATTTGAAAATCGTCTGAAAAATGTAATTAACGAAGTCAAAAAATCACCCACACCGATTATACTTTTTATCGATGAAGCGCATACGATGATCGGCGCAGGTGGTCAGGCAGGGCAAAATGACGCGGCGAATCTGCTCAAGCCGGCTCTTGCGCGTGGTGAATTACGCACGATTGCCGCCACGACCTGGGCTGAATACAAGAAATATTTCGAGAAAGATCCTGCGCTTGCACGGAGATTTCAGGTGATTAAAGTTGAGGAACCAAGCGAAGCCGCCGCAGTGCTGATGTTACGCGGTGTGGTTGAAACGTTGGAACGCCACCACAAAGTACGGATTTTGGACGAAGCTGTGCGTGATGCGGTTGGACTTTCGCATCGGTATATTTCGGGTAGGCAATTGCCGGATAAGGCAATTAGCGTGCTTGATACTGCCTGCGCGCGCGTCGCTATTGGACAGAATGATACCCCGCCTGTGATCGAAGATGTCGTGCGGAGAATTCAACAGATTGAAATTGAAATTCCAATTCTCAACCGTGAATTACTCGCCGGCGAAGACCACAAGGAGCGGATCACATCGCTCGCCGATGAGATCGAAGAACTTAAAGATAAAAAGGTGGAATTCGAAGCCCGCTGGAAAACCGAACTCGGGCTCGTCGCCGAATACAATCAGATACACAATGAATTAGAGGAATTTGCCGCTGAACGTGATATGGATAATCTGCGCGGCGAAGACCTGCAAACGCTCATGCTGCTGAACACGGAAATTGATCGATTGAAGAAAGAACTCGCCCGCATTCAGGGGAATGAACCGATGGTGCCGGTGTGTGTTGATTCGATTGTAATTGCCGATGTAATATCAGGTTGGACAGGAATTCCTGTTGGGAAAATGCTCTCCGACGAGATCCGAACAATTCTCTCGCTGAAAGAAAAAATGGCGGAGCGGGTCGTGGGACAGCAGCATGCATTAGAAGCAATTGCGCGGAGAATTCAGACCTCACGTGCCGATCTGACCGACCCCGGAAAACCAATGGGTGTGTTCCTGCTCGTCGGACCTAGCGGTGTTGGCAAGACCGAAACAGCGGTCACACTCGCTGAAATTCTCTTCGGCGGTGAACGAAACATGGTATCGGTGAATATGTCCGAATATCAGGAAGCGCATACTGTTTCCTCGCTCAAAGGCGCACCTCCCGGCTATGTCGGCTACGGCACGGGCGGAGTACTCACCGAAGCTGTACGACGTAACCCCTATAGTGTAGTGCTTTTAGACGAAATTGAAAAAGCTCATCCTGATGTGATGGAATTGTTCTATCAGGTGTTTGATAAGGGAATGCTCGAAGATGGCGAAGGCGTGGTCGTGAATTTCCGGAATACGATTATCCTGCTCACCTCGAATGTGGGCACGGAAACAATCATGGGTGTGTGTCAGGACCCGAATGATCTGCCCGACGCCGACACGCTCGTCGAATGCCTGCGTCCGGAGCTGGTGAATGTCTTCAAGCCGGCTCTTCTCGGGCGGATGGTCGTGGCACCGTATTACCCGCTGACGGATGATATTATGCGGGATATAGTACGCCTGAAATTAGGCAAAATTCAGGCGCGGTTTGTGGAAAATCATAATGCCACACTCACGTATGACGACGCTGTAATTGCAGCAATTTCCGCACGGTGCACCGAGGCAGACAGCGGCGCGCGGGCAGTGGATAATATCCTGACCAATACTCTCTTGCCACAGCTTTCGAATGAAGTGCTCGAACGTATGGTCGATGGGTCGATGTTCGTAAGTGTGCATATCGGTGTCGATGACGGCGGAGTATTCCACTACACGTTCGACGGCGATGATGGACGTGTGCAAAAGCGTGTATTTTCAATGTCATAAGTGTTTTACGAACCTTCCGGCGCCATGACAAAAAGGCCTGGACGGCAAGGGTGACCGCAGACGGCGGTTTGGAATGCGATGAACGGCAACCAAAAAATTTATAATTTATTGATAGTACAGTTACTTCTCTAACAATGGCAGACACGACAACCTCCACAGACGCTCCCGATCCCGAAGAGCAAATCAGCGGAACGCAATCCGGCGTTCAGGAGTTGATTGCGCAGGTGAGTGGCATCACTGACACGCTCAACGAGGCGTCGAAGAAGCTCGACACCGTGGCGGCTGCGATTGACGAGGCGGACGAAGCGCTTGGGACGATTCCGGGAATTATGCTGGAAGTGACCGGATTGGAAGAAGTTGCGGCTGCCGCTCCACCGCCTGCTGCCGCTGCTGCTGCTGCACCTGCCGCTGCTGCAGCGACACCTGTTGCCGCTGCTGTTGCCGCTGCCGCTGCTGCTGTGACGGTGAATCCTGTGTATTTGGCGCTCACGACGCCTCTTGGAGATGGGAAGCTGGAGTTGCGCCGGGTCACGGGAGAGGAATTTGTGTCGGGATTATTCAGTTATTCGCTGGAGATGATTTCCAAGGATCCGGCGATTGATTTTACGCAGATTATCGGGAAGCTGGTGACGGTGAGTATTGCGCTTGCCGATGGCACGACGAAGCGGTATATCAATGGTCATGTGGTACGTTTTGCGCATGCCGGCAACAGCGAGGATTATTCGTATTATTACGCCGAAATCGCGCCGTGGCTATGGATGCTGACGCTCACGAAGGACAGTAAAATCTTTCAGGAAAAGACAGTTATTGAGATTATTACCTCTATTTTTGATGACGCGGGGTTTACCGATTACAAGAATTCGACGACCGGGACTTATGTAGCGCGGGAGTATTGCGTGCAGTATCAGGAGTCGGCGTTTAATTTCGTGTCCCGTCTGATGGAAGACGAGGGAATTTTTTACTTTTTTGAGCATACTGCCGACAAGCATACGCTTGTGCTTGCCGATGATGCCTCGGCGCATACCGACATTGCGGGACTGACGAAGGCACGTTTTGCGAAGGCGCGGCGTTCGGGCGCGCAGCAGTTGTAACAATAGAACATTCAATACGCCCCATGCATACGAAATGCGAGGCGCTAACAGACATTTTTAGTATAATCGATATACATTTCTCAACCTACACGTTCGGGTGAAATTATGCAAGAAAACGAAACTCCTGAAACCGGAAATTCCTCCACCGAGGAAACGCAAGACACGTCGTCG
>JBPOHH010000764.1:0-4110 GCA_052035765.1 Bacteroidota bacterium | reverse complement strand
GCAAGTACAATCTTCAACTTGGCTTACAGCCGCTCGGCAAAACCTCGCAAGAGGAAAACCCATGGACAATTGAAACAGGCGACGCCGAACCACTCGCAGAGAACAGCGTACTCGTTGCGCCGAATCCAGCGACCGATGAAATCACCGTGCAGCTCGGCTCTTCAGCAACTGAAGCAACACGCATCATGGTAACCGATATATTTGGCAAAGACATGCTTCCTGCTTTCGATGCACCTGCATCAAAAAGCAGTGTTTCCCTCACGCTTGATGTATCGACGCTACCTGCCGGTATGTATATCGTGAGAGCTATCAATAGTACAAGCTCAATTAGCCAAAAATTCGTTGTCGTTCGGTAACTGCTAACAAACTCCCCCGCCCCATAAAAAAACGCCCTGCTATCCCAAAATAGCAGGGCGTTTTTATTGTTGAGAATCAACCAGCAATTCCTACCGCGCCACGACAAATGGCTTCGTCACCACGCCCGTTGCAGTGCGGCACTGCGCGAAATATACGCCGCTTGCAAGAGTTGATATATCAATTATTTGCGCGTCATTTGCAGCAACAGACTCACGTCCTATTGCTACTTCCATACCGAGAGAATTGAGGATTTTTACCGGCGCAATGCTGCTGCCGGTGATGGTGATGGTAGCGGATGCAGGACTAGGAAAGATGCTGATGCCCGCTGCGGAAATCTCTTGGTCGTCCACACTTACCGGTGCGATGAGCGGTGGTAGTCCTCTTTCATTGAATACACCCCAAAAACTATTATCATATATACTACTCCCCCACATTATCAGTTGATGGAACCAAACATTATCATCATTATCCAATCCTACCCAGTTGATAATATTGTCCGGAAGCGGCGAGTTTAGTGTGTTATAGACTGTCCAATTCGTATTGTCAAACTTCAAAATTCCTACTCCGCCGATTGGTTTTGAGTCCCCAATATAATGAGATGCAGAGGCAAGCCATTTATTTCCTTTTTTATCTATTGCTATTGAATTTACATAGTTACTCTTATGCAACGGGCTGTTTGAACTGTTGTAGAATGTCCAAGTTACACCGTTAAATTTTGCAATTCCTTCCATCAAGTACGGCTCATTACCGCTGCTTGAAGGGGCGCGGCTTAATCCCATCCATAAGTCGCCATTCTTCTCAACTGCTAACCTGTGTATTCTCGAAAATGCGAATCCCGAATCCTGTGGAATGATATGTCGTGACCATTTTCCTGCCTCATATTTTACCAAACCTTTGGATGTTCCGATCCAAACTGTTGATCCATAAAATACAATTTCTGTGATTAACTCACTACTTAATATTGAATTAGTCGTGTCATAGATAGTAAGTAAATCTCCTGATAACCGAGCGAGACCTTTTTCTGTGCCTATCCAGAGTGTATTCTTCGTGGTGTCTAATGCTAATGCTGTTATATGTTTGTCCGGCAGCTTTGCGGTGTACTGTGTTTTACTTTTCATATCGAATGAATAGCGGTAAAGTCCTTCGTAGTATGTAGGTATCCATACAATACTATTCTTCGTATCAATGATTGGCGGAACGGATATACTTCCATAATTATACATTGCTCCGCCGCCCCATTTTTCTAATACAGTATTTTTCCCTTCAATGTGTACACCGTTCATATCATTCCAGTAATTCCCCTTAGAATCTTGCAGAATAATCTTTGGAAATCCTACTGTTGGTTTGGTAATTATATGCCATTTACTCGAGTCAATCGGCGCCTGATATGATGTGTCGATTACTTTCATATAGCAGCGAGCGACAGACGAAAGCGAACCATTCGACCCCGTGATACGAAGTTCGTACACTCCTCCTTTTGTATAAAGTGGCGTCGTCGTAATCGTAAGCTTCACCGGTGAATATGGTGCATTCACCAGACTTGGGAGTGTTGCCTTGGAGTACTGCATCTGAAGCGTACCGGTAGTAAGAGCAAGAAATATCGAAGCGTCGTAACCATTTTGTATAACAAAACTTACCTCGAATGTTGCAGTTTCGCCCTCTGTAATTGTAACCGTATCCTTATCGACCTTCAGAGCAAAATCATTTTGCTGAGCCGTACCGTGAGTATCGCTCAGAAGCAAGAGAGCAAGCATAAGCAGAATCAAACTTTTCATACCAATACCTCCAAAAAAAGTAATGCGAAAAATGCCCGTGCAATCGGGCGGTAATAGCGACAAAAGTGCGTCGAAGAATGGAAAAACAGCGCACCCTCATTTCATTTATCTGCTAAATTGCAAAGAACTTATGTCCTAACCAAGAATAATGTACGCGTGCAGCATTTACTTTTGCGCCCCTCGCACCTCTTGCGTTAAAAAATCTCGGCCCGGACGGCAACGGGTGCCCGCAGACGACGCCTGGAATATAAGGAAGGGGAAACAAAAAACGCCCTGCTATCCCAAAATAGCAGGGCGTTTTTATTGTTGAGAATCAACCAGCAAGTCCCTATCGAGCCACGACAAATGGCTTCGTCACCACGCCCGATGCAGTGCGGCACTGCGCGAAATATAAGCCGCGTGCAAGAGTTGATATATCAATTATTTGCGCGTCATTTGCAGCACCAGATTCATGTCCTATTGCTACTTCTATACCGAGAGAATTGAGAATTTTTACAGGTGCGATGCTGCCGCCGGTGATGGTGATGGTGTGGGTGGATGGATTGGGGGAGATGGATATCTCGCTTGTAGGAACAGCTTGCTCGTCCACAGCGGTGGGAGCTAGTGGTATATCTACTAATCCCAATGGGTTAAAGACGTAGAATACATTCCCAATGACCATCCATACATTCTTATTCTTGTCTTGAATCATATTGCCTATTTGTACTCTATTGCCCGGAGCCGACGGAAGCGGAGAATTGCTTGTGTTGTAGGTAGTCCACGTAGTACCATTATAGACATGTAATCCTCCGTATGAATTATACCATACTTTTTTATCGGCATCTATCAGAAAATTGGTCAGATAATTCAATTCGCCTGCATCGGCCGGCTTATCAATATGAGTCCACGACGAACCATTAAAATGGGAGAGTATTTTTGTCGGATCCCAATACATACACCACATGTCTCCATCTTTATCACAAGCAACCTGACTTACTCTGTTACTCCAAATTGAAGCAGTGCCATCGACTTGTATATTCTCTGCGGTCGTATCCGCTATCCTGACCATTCCTTTATCATAGGTAGCGATCCAAATTCTATTCGTGCTATCGATGCAAATATTTCCTGTATTCCAGGCAATATCCGGCTTCTGATATGTAGTTGAATGCCATGTTGTGCCATCAAAGCGTGCTATAGCAATATCTTTTTCCTGATTATTTCGAGCTGTATGGTCGTTTTTATCATATACCAGGCACACGGGATATCCATTCTTATCAATAGTCATCGAGTGGATCGAATCACCCGGAATCTTTGAATTTGAGGAATTGTACTCCGTGAAAAATTTGCCGTCGTACTGCGATACTCCATATCCGGCAACCCAAAGATCAGCATTCTTGTCGTATGCAAATGAACCTAAGCCATAATATGGCATAGTATTGGTTTTATAAATCGTATCGACTTCCCAACGTTGATTTCTGAAATGAGCGACAAGTATCGAATTGCCATTATAGGTTGCTATGCAAATATCATCATGTGTGTCTTTGGTGATAAAGTAATAGTTATTATAGCCCCAACCGTAACTAATATTCCACGGTGGCTTAACCGTTGACCACTGCGCATTTTTGGGAATACTAACCGAGCATGTTGCCGATGATTGCACGCCGCCATTTTCTGCTTTGATGGTAAATGTCTTGGTGCCCGTATCGAGGATGGTAGGAGTAATTTTGAGGGTAATATTTTCGTACGGAGTATTGGGTGATGTGGAAGAAAGGACCACCGAACCGTTGAAGCTAGGCGATGATTGCACCGATAAATAGACGGTTGCTTTGTATCCATTGAGCGGAGTAATAACGACGGAATACGTTGCCGTTTGTCCAATCGGCACAACCTGCGAACCCGGCGCAACCGCCACCGTAAACGACTGTGCTGCAAGTATATACGGAGCAAGTAGTAGCACACAGAAAACGAAGAAACTTTTCATACCAATACCTCCAAAAAA
>JBPOHH010000328.1:0-2910 GCA_052035765.1 Bacteroidota bacterium | reverse complement strand
TTGCGTTTTGACATCTCTTCTAAGCCCAAAGGAACATATATGATTACTACATGCCAGGATGGTGTGTATGAGGTTATGAAGTGTGTGAAGGAGTAGTTCAATATTTTCAAAAATGACCGTAAGTACTTACCAATGCAACGTTTGCTTGGTGCTTTCTTGTCGATAGTATATTCGGTAAGTAAATAACATCACGTGTAGCACCTAACGAACCGGAAAATAAAGAAAACATCAGATTGCCCGGGCAGTCTGATGTTTTTTTTTGCACGTTTGTTGTGCCGGATTCATGCCGTATTTCCTGTAGACGCACTCACAGAACGTTGTCTACCGCACCACCACCATCGGCACGACTTGCTGATACATTCCTGCCCGAATTCTCCAAAAATACACGCCTGTCGGTAGGTCAATCGTACTGCTATACGCGCCGGCAGGGAGATAGGCGTCGAGGGGTGTTTGGATAAGCGAACCCAGATCATCGAAGACATCGAGGCGCACATGTCCGGCAAGTCCAACGCCGAATTCTACAGTATGTGCCTTAGAAATAAGGAAATAACTCTTGCCTGTTTCTTCGGCGGCACGAAATCCCTTCCCGCAGATTCCGCCAAGTGAGAGGACAATTCCGCCGGATGGAAGCGTTACCATTCTGTCGCAATTTGTGGCATTTGCCGTGTCAATCGAGAGGTGCATGGGAAAAATCGTATCAGTAGAATAAGGCAGAAAGGTCCGGAAATCGAGTTTCATCTCTCCATCGTCGCCGGTACCGGAGAGGAAAAGCGTGTCCTTGATAGCGCGGGGAGCTCGCATGCTAATACCGCCTGTGGTTTGATAAATATTGGTAAACGTTATAATTCGCGGATCATAGTTCAGTCGCAGATGCCAGTCCGATGTGAATTTCGGAATGTGAATTCTGGCCGTACATTGTTGTCCGGGCATAAACGATATCGTATCCGGCGACAGGGTAAATGCCAGAAGATTCGCAGGAGTCACCGTAAGCTCCAGAGTATCATAGCTTGTACATCCTACGCTGTTGGATACCGAAAGAATATACGTCGTCGTCACGTCAGGAGAAGCATCCGTCTGAGCGGCAGTGGGACTGCGTAGTCCTCTGGTGGGAGTCCACCGGTACGTATTGCCTGCGACCGGCGGCTGACCGAGAATTGTCGATTCACCGGCACAAATTGACCGCGAATTCCCTGCGTCGGCAAGCGGAGTGTCCTTCACTTCTATAGTCACCGTTGCTGAGTCTATGCAGGTATTACGGGAAATAAGTGCCGTGTAGGTGGTTGTTACTGCAGGAGTTGCCGTAGGATTCGGCACGGTAGGATTGTCGAGCCCGGTGACCGGTGACCATTGATACGTATCACCGCCTGCGGCAAGAAGCTGCAAAGATTCTCCCCGACAAATGGCGGTGTTTGTTGTTATCGTCGGGGTAATACTATCGAGTGTAAGGTGAATAGTATCACTAGCCGAACAGCCGCCGACATTGGTCACCGTAAGGATATAGGTCATCGATTGTTTCGGAGTGGCGATAGGTGTAGCATTGGTCGGATCGTCGAGGTCCGTGACCGGCTGCCAGGAATAGGTGAGCAATGAATCTCTTGTGCTGCCCAGCTGTGTTGGATTTCGCGCACATGACGTTCGGTCGGAACCCGCATTCGCGGTCGGATAAGGGAATACCACCGCTTGGGTAAGTATAGTATCGCTGCCATTATCATTCTGCACCACGAGGACTACCCGATGAACGCCGGGTGTGGTATAGGTCACCGTTACCATGCTGTCCGTGCTCGAAGCCGGAGTACCATTTTCGAATGTCCAAAGGCGGCTTGTGGGTGCTGACGAACTTTGATCGATAAATGTCAGCGGCATTGCTACACAGCCGGTATCGGGCGTTGTAAATGCAGTAGGGCGTAGACAATACGCAAACGGAGTAGGAGTGCTCGATGGAGTATAGAATATATATTCCATGAAATTAGGCAATCCTAAATAACATTGAGCTGAGAGCAAGATGGCATCGGTTCGGTAATCACAGGCAGTACCTTTGAGATTGGGCTTGGTAATTACTCCCAAGTATCCTCCTCCGTTTTGGGTGGTGTATATTTTTCCGTCCGGACCAAGCTGCAATGCTCCCACAAAAGCACCGGCCTTGAGAATGGTCAGTGATGAACGTATCGTCAGTGAATCGGGCACACTCACTTCGTATTGATAGAGAAAACTAATGACTCCGATAGCTGAGGCGTATAATTTAGAATCATCGGGCGAAAAGCTCAGCCCATAAAAGGAATTACCTTGCAACGGGGCATTTACTTTCATGAATTTCGAACATCGTCCGGTAGAAGGATCAAAATCAAACAGCGCCAAAAATCCACCTGTCTCCGTTGAAGCAAGTGCGAGCTTCGAACGATTCGGTGAAATCTTCATATACCCACCCGTAAAGTTCGAAATATCAGGCGAATACGTCGAAACAACAGGTATCGCTTCTACACCGGCTTTTGTCACATGAAACGAATACAATGTGCCGGACTGACGCGCATGAGTTACCACCCAATATCCCTTTCCCGAACAGTCTTTCGTGCCCGTCAGCTTCTCCGATATGCCCGATTGCAGTACTGTATTTTTGGTGAGAACTGTCCCGTCCGGCGTCTCAAGACTGACTAGAGAATATGCCAGAATGGAGTCGGTGGACTCTGCCTCACTTACGGTAAAGACATAATATTGGAGAATATTCGCCGGGTTCGGCACAATCAACGCGCTCTGCGTTGCCGAGTATCCTCCCGACAATCCGGTGCCATTCTGCATGACGGCATGCTTCGAATTCCAGACGGTGCGGCCGTCGGTATAAAACAGCAGAGCGCCGGTCTTCGGATCGGATATTGCCGTGCATCCTTCGAGAGTTAAGAGTTCACCATCGGCGGC
>JBPOHH010000839.1:0-8942 GCA_052035765.1 Bacteroidota bacterium | reverse complement strand
ATTATCATTGTGTTAGCCGGATGTCCGGTGAATATATGACAAATGTGTCATTAACAGCTTGTCGAAGGGGTCAATTACGTGTCTATCTCTTTACGTTGACGGCGTTGCTGCAGTAGTATTCCCACAGATCCAGTGAAGCGGCCTGTAGGTAGAAATTGCGAAATAGATTCTATCTACAGGTTGCCTCCCCTGAATATTCAATCGTAACCGATGAATCTGCCTGTCAATTCCACCATTTTCCCGACCCATCTTCCTGCCGAAGTACCCCAAATAATCTTTACTCTTGCACTGCCTTGCCTTTATCCGTATTTTCGTGACTCAAAATCTACTTGTCGCTCCACGAGCACTGTATAGGATATCACATACATCGTTTTAAGGCATCGCGCGCCCGGCGATTATTCAAAGGAAATTCTCCTCATGTCTTCAATTCTGAGCTTACTCATCGGCAATGCTGCCAATCTTCTCAATGCTGCAGCGTATTCTGTGCGGAATATTATGATTCTGCGGATATTGGTGGTGGCAGCAAGTATTTTTGATATAATTTATACGGCACGGGTTGTCAGTGATCCGTGGGCAGCAGGTACGGATATGACGTGGAATGGTGTATTTATAGCTGTAAATGCCTATCAATTATGGGTGTTGTATCGCGATAGCAGATTCTCCTATTCCGCCGAAGAACGTGATATTTTCAATCGTATATTTCATTCGCTCTCACCGACGACCTTTCGTAAATTACTCTCGATTGCCGAGTGGCGCGATATCGACGAAGGTACCATTCTCACAAAAGAAGGAGAGACGGTGCAGAATTTATATCTTATTTATCAAGGACTTGCCGTCGTCCTTGTCGGTGATCATGTCGTAGCCCACTGCGGAGAAAACAACTTCATCGGTGAGATGAGTTTCCTCACCGGCAAATCCGCCACCGCAAGCGTCAAAGCAGCCGCACCATCCCGCTGCGTCGTATGGACAAAAGCCGATCTACAGGTATTAGTCGATAAAAATGAAGATGTTCTCGCCGGTCTCCAAATGGTCTTCAGCCGGAATCTTGTCGATAAAATCGGTTCGAATAACTCCAGCATCTTCGCCGATACCCTCCTCGCCGGCAAAGGAAAAGAAGAAGAACCACCACCGGTCGATGATAAATTTGAATATTAAGAGGATTTAAAATGTCATCCCGGTAGAGACGCAAGATTTTGCGTGTCTATTCGATGTCACCGTTCCCCCCCAAAAAAAAATAATAATTATCCTCCCTGATACCGTAGAAATACCGTAGCGGTAGTGCATTGCCATTGCTGTAGTTTGCATTCGAAAAATAAACAGTGGTGTATTTTTGTTGTACAAATTATCAGGGATTGTGTATGAAAAAAGTGTTGAAAATTGTCGGGATGATTTTGGGCGGATTGCTCGGAATTATCCTTTGCATTGCTGCTTGGGTGGCGTTTACCGGTGTGCCGACGTACGAACCAAAATCGATTGCCGTGCAGATTCCCACCGATTCGGCTGCCTTGCATGTCGGGAAAGTTATCGTCGAGGAACGTTGCGCGTTCTGTCATTATGGTGCCGACGGGAAGCTGAGCGGACGTCAGTTTACGTCGGCGGACGAACCGTTTGGGGAGTTCTGGAGTAAGAATATCACCAAGGATAAAGAGCATGGCATCGGCGCCTATTCGGATGGTCAGCTTGCATATTTGCTGCGCACGGGAATTAGCCGCCACGGGTATTTTATCGGACCCTGGATGTCGTCGGTACTCCTTTCGGATCAAGACCTTGGCGCGGTGATTGCCTACCTGCGTTCGGACTCACCGCTCGTCGCACCATCACAGGCAATGCATCCGGGAATGCAACCGAATTTCCTCCTCAAAGCGCTCCTGAAATTCGGCGCTTTTGCTCCGCTGACGTATGACGGTCGTCCGGTCACTGCTCCTGCACCGTCCCAAAGTGCATCATTTGGTAAGTATCTTGCGACCGCACGCTATAGCTGCTTCGAATGTCACTCGGCGAGCTTTGAGTCGAATGACCGGTATGTGCCGGAAAAGTCCGTCGGATACTTCGCCGGTGGTAATCCGGTGACAGATAATCAATTCAGACCCACACTCAGCGCGAATATTACCATGAGCCCCACGACGGGAATTGGAAAATGGAGCTATGAACAGTTCGCGCATGCCCTCCGCACCGGCGAGCGTCCCGACGGAAAAGTGCTCAGCGCCGCAATGCCACGGATGAGCATGCTCGATGAAGTAGAAATACAAGCACTGTGGGCGTATTTACAGACCGTGCCGGTGATTGAGCATAGTGTGGCGCGGTGAATGAGAAGAAGTGAACGCTGATGGCGCTGATTGTGTATGAGAATCGCGGAGTTTGAACGCGGTAGCATTGCAATCAGCGCTTTTTATTTCAGGTTTACTGACATTGTTGTCGTACTCAGTTATGAATGTCAACAACCGTATGCTGCCAAAGTCCCGTAGGGACAATATATTGGTAGAAAACGAGATTCTGCTTTGCCACAAAGTCCCGTAGGGACGACATGTCAATTCTATAAGGTTCCGTCCCTACAGGACTTACTCGTGCGTTAGTCCACATACTCTACCGATATGTCATCGCTAACGCGATTGAAGAGGACGATGAGTCGGTGGCAATTCAACCACAAAAATTGTCAGAGAAACACATCTTTACAATGACGCGAGAAAAGTCGAAAGATTCGCGTCTTTCGCAAGTCCGAATTTCTTGCGCATACGATTGCGGTGATCCTCGACGGTGCGTGGGGAAATAACGAGCGCGGCGGCGATTTCTTTGCTCGTGAGCTGAATCTTGAGTAACGCGCAAATCTTTAATTCCATTGGAGTAAGCGTCGGAAATTTCTCGGAGAGAATATGCGTGAAGTCCGAGTGGAGCTTCGTAAATTGACGGTTGAAGGACTCCCACGACGAGTCATCTCGGATATTACCCTCGATCTGACGCACCATTTCACGGGCGAGCAGGCGCGACTCCTCGGCATAACTCTCGACGATCTCCCTTGCTTTGCGGCGGAGGGTCTCGAGCATTTCATTTTTTTGAACTAAATGAAGCGCCATTGCCGAGAGTTCTTTCGTTGCCAGCTCTTTTTCAAGGTGGAGTTTGTCATTTTCAATACGATACATATCCCGTTCTTTTTCAGCAGCTTGCGTTTCATAGAACACCTGAAGATTCGCAATATTCCGCTGCGAGTCTTGATTGAACATTTGCTTGTCGATTGCATGAAATTCCTTGTGATGAAGAAGCGCCCGCCGCGTGTCGTTCAGGCGTTCGTATAATTCTGCAAGTGCCTTATGCGCTTCGGATTCGAGCGCTCCATCATTCATTCCCCGCGCGCATTCCAACGCCCCGTGATACATTGCTTCGGCTTCAAAAATACGGGCCAGGTGCAGGAGCAATTTACCGTGAGCGATACTCAGCTTCGCAATTCCTCTCTTGTGGCCGAGCGCATGACAATGCGCAAGAGATTCACCGAGCGCCTTGAGGGCAGGTTCCGCTCCGTTCGATGCCAAAAGTACGCGACTATACACCGGTAAAATTTCAATTTCCAAGTCAATAAAATGATACTTGCGGGCGATGTCAAGCGCTGCTTGGATATAGAATTGCGCTTGCTCGAGCCGGTGGAGCACAAGGTACTGTTCGGCTAGGTTGCTATTGGTAAAACATTTCCCGCGCTCATCATTGCTTGTCGTGTATTCGCCTAATGCCTTGGTAAAATAAGAGATACTCTTGTCATACTCCTGATGTGCGGCATAGCTTGCGCCGATATTATTATACACACCGCCGAGCATGCGGCTGTACCCTGCGCCTTCAATTTCCCGGGCAATTGCGAGTGTGGTGCTCAGTGAACGTGCATACTCGCCGTGATCGAGATACATTCCACTCAGGAGTTCGAGCGTCGTGGCCATGCCGGTGCTATTACCAAGCAAGCGGAATAGTTCCAGCGCTTCTTCTGCGTGGTGAATACCGAGCGGATAATTGCCGGTGATTTTACAGATACCGGCAATTCCCACCAGAGCGGCTGCGGTAACACGTTTAGTATTCAATGTCTTGGTAATGGAAATACTTTGCCGGTAACAGCTTAGAGCTTGCTCGAAGTGAGATTGGTGCTGATACAGATTCCCAAGCCCGACGCAATGTGCTGCCTGGTCTGCACGGAGTCCAAGCCGCTCCGTCTCGCGGATACAGCGCCGGAAATATTCCTCCGCCTGCGCGTATGCGCCTTGCCGTGCAAGGACATTCGCCATGCCGGCAGTGGCGGCGATGAACATCCGATCATTGCCTGTCTGCTCGAATATGTCAGAGCACTCCCGATAGATTTGCAGCACTTCTGCAAGCTGATGCCGGCAGAGAAGAATATAGGCCATCGTATAGCGAACGGTGGCTGCATCGTCGATTTTTTGGTAGCGTTCGAATATTGTAATTGCTTGATTACCATACTCTTCGGCATCGGCGACGCGCTCTGTGCTGCGGAGAGCATAGCAGAGCGTGGCCAGTGCCTGCGCCAGCTGCAGCTCGAAATATTCCTCCTGTTGCCTCGATTGGCGACGTGCCGAACGCTGCTGAAGCAAACGCACAACATCATTCGCGCAGGCAATCGCCTCGGTCGAATCCGTTTCCCGCAGGCGTGTGGCGAGCAGATTCAAATACTGCACTTTCTTGTCGGTTGCTCGCGCCATTCGGGCGAGCGTTTGGAGTTCGGAGAGCGAGAGTTCGTGTGGATGTGTCGGCATAGCTGAATTACATTACGTTGTATTTCTATCAAAATTAATTAATTACCGTGAGTTCGGGATAACAACAGTGCATTCGAGAAGCCCAACGGGCTTCAATTTCAATAGCCCGCATGAAATGCGGGGGACATAGGCACGTAATTCCTAAACCCCGAAGGGGTTTAATCACGTCCATACCGTCATTAAACCCCGTTGGGGTTTTGGGGGAACGCTGCATTTCTCCACCGATTTCATCGGTGGCTATTGAAGTTCATCCCTTTCAGGGATGGAGAACGTGCAGTGTATATCGTACTATCATCTATCACTCTTATAATATTGAATAGTATGAGAGGTGGTTATTCCGAACGTACGTTAATTACCTGCATATTCTACAACCTACGAAGCACATCGTCAAGTCGCTCTGCCTGCTGCACACCAAGCTTTTGCGCGATACGCTCGCAATGTGCCTCTACCTGCGAAACGCTAATCGATACCAACACCGCAATTTCTAACCGTGAATAATAGGTGCGCAGCAAGGCGCAGATTTTGAGTTCGCTTGAGTCTAGCATCGGGAATTTTGAAGACAGTGCTTCCAGATAATCATCCTGCATGACCGGTACGGCCGCCGGTATGAATGAAGTGCTCCGTGCAAAACATACGTCTAATTCCCGAAGGGCACCATCAGCAAGCGCTTGTGAACGAAGCACATACGCGCTCAGAATTTCACCGGTCGTCGTCCGGTGAATATTCTGCTTGCCTATATGATGTTCGCCTTGCTTGCTCATGGTTTATACGGTTCCTTCCTCGGTGAATTCACGTGCACCTCTTCAGCGTTCCTCGTAAAGAGTCGATGCCGACGCTGCAAAAATAGATCAAAGCAGGCGCTGCATCTCTACGGGAATACTACGGCATTGGAATGAGAATCTCATCTGCGAGGCTTCCGACATGTTCTTCCATCATTTCGAGGTGATACTATGATGTAGATATTTCTGTATTTTGCAGATAAATTCCATTGCATTCCAATTACGTATTGTGGTATCTCTATGAAATATATACTCCTTTTTCTTTTCCTGCTTATGAGTGTGCCGGCAAGTGCGCAGCTCGAACCCACCCTTCCGAACACAAGCAGTATCAATCCGTGTTTTCCTGATATTTCAAAATATACTGTCAAAACCGTGAGCACCGCCGGAGGTGATTTTACCGACCTGCAATCAGCGCTCAACAGCGTTCAAAGTGGGACGGTGCTCGTCCTTACAGCGGGCGAAACCTACAGGGGCAGTTTTCTGATGCCGGTGAAATCGGGTGATGAATGGATCATTATCACATCGTCGGCGATGATGCATCTGCCTAAGCAAGAGACACGCATAAGTCCTACGACTTCAACGGGTAATAGTCAGTATCCCACACAGGCCGATGCTATGCCGAAGATTCTGACGGTGAGTCCGGCCGGAGTGCCGTGTTTTCAGACTGAACCCGGCGCGCATCATTACCGCTTGGTCGGACTTGAGATTACGATTGATACAAGTGTTCATAATAGTTATGGGTTAGTACATCTCGGTACGGCTGGTACAACGCAAAATTCCGTTGCTTCCATTCCGCATGACCTCATCATCGACCGCTGCTACATCCACGGTCATACCAATGCCACGGTAATGAAGGCGGGTGTCCTGCTCAACTGCGCAAATTCTGCTGTGCTTGACTCGTATATTTCCGACTTCCATAGTGTGGGGTTTGATACGTATGCTATCGGCGGCACGAACGGACCCGGCCCGTTTAAAATTATCAATAATTACCTCGAAGCGGCCGGTGAGAATATCATCTTTGGCGGTGGTCCGGCAGCGGTACAGGGACTCGTACCGTCCGATATCGAAGTGCGGAATAATTACTTTTATAAGCCCCTGAGCTGGAGAGTAGGGCATCCGACGTACGCGGGAAAGCATTGGACGATTAAGAACTTATTCGAACTCAAGACAGGAGTGCGCGTGCTGCTTGACGGAAATATTCTCGAGAATTCCTGGGCAGATCTTCCGATTGGGCAAAGCGGTTACGCGATACTGCTTACGGTACGCGCCGAGGGCGGCGCTTCACCGCAGGCAAATGTGAGTGACATTACGAGTACCAATAATATCGTACGGCATGCCGGCGCGGGAATTACGCTCTCGGGTCATGATGATCAGGCATTGAGCAATCAATCGCGGAGAATTAAAATTGCCAATAATCTCTTTGAGGATATCGACGGTGCGAAGTATGGTGATCTCAATGTAGCCGGACCCAACGATGGAGTATTTATAAAGTTAGGTGACCCGAGTGACGTGATTATCGACCATAATACCGTCTTTCAGACCGGCGCAATTACGTGGGCGGGCGACACGGTATCGAACTTCGTTTTCACCAATAATATGATGAATTGCAAGCTGTCGGCAGGGAAATATCAGGGCATGTACGGTCCCGGCTTTGCACGCGGCGGGAATGCACCCATGGCGAAATACTTCCCGGAAATCACCGATGCGAATCAGCGATTCAATAAAAATGTATTCATCGGCGGTGACTCGGTAAATTATAGTAATTATACGTCACTAAGTAAAAATTACTTCCCACCCTCAAGCGCAGATATACAATTCATCGACTACGCAAATGGCAGCAAAGATTATCGGAAGTATGCTCTTACCTCCGGCAGTGGATTCAAAAATAAAAGTACCGACGGGATAGATATAGGAGTGGATATGGCACGACTTGTAGCAGCACAAACAGTAACGAAAGTCTGTACTTCCGACACCACCGTTTCGGCAGAAAATCCACCGAATACTTCTCCGCGTTCGATGACTATTTATCCGAATCCGGTGACATCTACCTGCACTCTTGATCTCGGCGAGATGCCACATGGCGCAGAATACAGCGTTAGGATTGTGAATATTGTCGGACAGGAAGTGATGCGTTTACCGGCGCGTACAAGAATCATCTCACTTGACATGACTTCTATAAAAAGCGCGGGAGTATATCGAGCGCAACTAGTGCAAACCTATGGAATGGTGATGGGAGAATGCGCAGTGGTTGTCGTAGGGCGATAGGCAGGTGTTTCTCATGCGGGACGTATGCAGATAAAACGAATCGCTCGACGGTGGTATGCGAAAGCTTCACCAAAACATTCGACCTCTCTGAGGTCGTACCATTTTGTGTGCCCTTCTTGCTACAAACATTCGACCTCTCTGAGGTCATAAAACTTCAGTCTATCAAGGCAGCATCGACCTCAGCGAGGTCGCATGTTTATAGCAAAGCGCCACGTCGAATGCTAGTTAGAGTATGGTTTTCATAGTATCCTCACATCCTCACACACACATTCTTCGGTTTGATAAAGAATTTTAGCCCTTCGAAACCGCCTTCGCGTCCTCCGCTCGAAACACCCACTCACCGTATGATAATCTTCTCACCATAAAATTTCGGTTCAACGCCGAAGAGATCGTCAATAAATACTTTATCCCGAGCGAAGTACTCCCGAACTTTCGTCATGAATCCACTTGCCAGTCGAACATCTTTTGCATTGTATCCGCAGGCAGTTATACCATTCTTTAGTGCGATAAATATCGCCCGTTCATTGTGAAATTGCTGAGAAATTACCACGAGTGAATCCTGTCCGAAGATTGCCTTTGCCCGCACGACCGCATCCAACGTTCGAAATCCTGCATAATCTAAATAGATCACCGAGTCAGGAATTCCATTATTCACCAGCTCGCGTTTCATATCGAGAGGTTCGTTGTAGTCCTTCGTGCTGTTATCACCGCTGATGATGATATTCCTAATCGCTCCCTTACGGTATAATTCTACTGCTGCCTCTATGCGATAGAAAAAATAGTCGTTCTTTCTTTCGCCCGCGAGGTACTTACTCGTTCCGAGCAGCAGGCCGGTCTTCCATGCGCCTATTTTGCTAATATCATTAGTTACCAAATGGTTGGTCGATGTGGAAATGATGTGATTCGCCAAAAGTGTGAAGAGTGCGACCGAGAGAAGTATTGCAGTTATAATTGAAAGAGAGAGGCGATAGTTGCGGAACATGGTGTGGAGTAATGAATCGTGTATGTGTGATTTTTTCGAGTTTTGAGCAGGGTAGAATTTCCTTTAGGGCTTTTGCTTGTGTCTTTCCCACAGAGTATCACAGAGTTTTTCACAGAGTGTCACACTAGTTCAAAACTCTGTGGTACCCTGTGAAAAACTTTGCGAAACCCT
>JBPOHH010000615.1:0-2969 GCA_052035765.1 Bacteroidota bacterium | reverse complement strand
GCGCGACGGATAATCGAGATACCTGTTTGCTGATCGTGGTTCGCACCTTTGAGGTTGTCAAGCGAGCTAACAGCGCGTAAGTAAGCAACGCCGCCACCCGGGACGATACCTTCTTCGACGGCAGCGCGGGTTGCGTGGAGAGCATCTTCAACGCGTGCTTTCTTTTCTTTCATTTCGACTTCGGTGGAAGCGCCGATTTTCAGCACAGCCACACCGCCGGAAAGTTTAGCGAGACGTTCTTGAAGTTTTTCTTTGTCGTAATCGCTATTGGTTTTATCCACTTGCGCTTTGATTTCGTTGATGCGTTTTTTGATATCTTCGGTTTTGCCGGCACCTTCGACGATGGTTGTATTGTCTTTGTCGATGGTAACTTTCTTTGCAGTACCAAGATACGCAAGAGTAGCGCTTTCGAGTTTGAAGCCTTTTTCTTCGCTGATAACTGTTCCGCCGGTGAGTACTGCGAGGTCTTCGAGCATCGCTTTGCGACGATCGCCGAATCCCGGAGCTTTCACGGCTGCGATGCGGAGTGTACCGCGGAGTTTGTTCACAACGAGAGTTGCGAGTGCTTCGCCTTCGATATCTTCTGCTACAATGATAAGGCCGCGACCTGATTGAGCTGATTTTTCGAGAATTGGGAGCAAGTCTTTAATCGCGTTGATTTTTTTGTCGTGGATGAGGATGTATGGATTTTCCATCGATACTTCCATTGTTTCCGCGTCGGTAACGAAGTACGGAGAGAGGTATCCACGGTCGAATTGCATACCTTCGACAACGTCCATTGTGGTTTCGGTGCCGCGTGCTTCTTCGACAGTAATCACGCCGTCTTTGCCGACTTTTTCCATTGCTTCGGCGATTAAATTACCGATTGTTTCATCGTTATTTGCTGAAATTGTACCTACTTGTGCAATTTCTTTTTGGCTGGTTACTTCGCGGCTCATTTCTTTGAGTCGTGCGGTAATTGCTTTGACAGCCATATCGATACCGCGTTTCAAATCCATTGGATTTGCGCCAGCGGTTACATTTTTAAGACCTTCATGCACGATTGATTGCGCAAGAACAGTTGCTGTCGTCGTACCGTCACCGGCTGCGTCGCTTGTTCTTGAAGCTACTTCTTTCACTAATTGCGCGCCGAGGTTTTCGATTGGATCTTCGAGGTCAATTTCTTTGGCTACCGTCACACCGTCTTTGGTGATGGTGGGTGAACCGAATTTTTTGTCAATAATCACGTTACGACCTTTGGGGCCGAGCGTGACTTTTACCGTATTTGCAAGCTGATCGACGCCGCGTTTGAGAGCGGTGCGTGCTTCTACATCAAAAGTTATTATTTTTGAAGCCATGAGTATATTCTCCTGAATTAAAAAGGGTTATAGAATTGTTGTGTTAATTAAAGCGTTACGGTCGCCATGATATCGCCTTCGCGCATCAAGAGCAAATCTTCGCCGTTGACGCTGAGTTCTGAACCTGCATATTTGCCGTACAGTACATGGTCGCCGACTTTTACTTGAAGTGGCAATACTTTGCCGTCTTCGGTGATTTTGCCCGGGCCTGCTGCCACTACTTCGCCGCGCATAGATTTTTCTTGTGCTGTGTCCGGGATGATAATGCCGCCTGCAGTAACGGATTCCGGTTGCGATGGGCGTACGAGGACGCGATCGTGCAATGGGGTAACTGTCATAGATATACTCCTTTGAGATAATTATAAATGAATAAAAAATAGAAACGTGTTGAATTTCAGAACCGCTTTAACGTACAGTAGCACTCTCTATTGTAGAGTGCTAATTCTACATGCAAAATTACGACATTGTCTATCTATTTGTCAAGTGAAAAGCCGGTAACAGTTGCTCTTGGGAAGGTAGCGAATGCAGTGAAAAATGATGGATGCGGAGAGAGTGTTCGAGAAGAAGGGGAAAAAAGGATCATTGTCGTAACAGATTGAATTGTTATAAAGTTGAGAATAATATTCTATACGGAATCACCGCAGAACAATCACTCCTGACCGGTCAGAATCACCATCTTTATACGAATCACCATCAATCCGCCTTTTTTGCTTGGATGCCTGAGGCAAATTCCGTAGTTTAGCACCTCGGTCTTACCTTAATGGTATATCATAGGTAACTATACGAATTTATCAACTCTTACGCACAAGCGCAACTCTTCTTTCACGGTGAATTTCTGTTTCCTGACGTAGTGTGACGTTCAGCTCAGCGAGTCACTATTTCCTGCGGGGTGAGAATGTGAAGATATTTCTACTGCTTGGTTGGATTCTTTGTCTGTTGATTGTACCTGCCCGTGCGCAGCATGAGGCCGACAATTGGTATTTCGGTGAAGTCATGGGGGTGAATTTTCAGGGGCCGACGCCACAGCCACTCAATGACGGCAGGATATATTCCGATGAGGGGAGTGCCGTGATGTCGGACAAGCGCACCGGCAAGCTGCTTTTCTACACCGACGGGTATAATATTTATAATGCCAAGCATCAGATTATCAGCGGCGGCACCGGACTCATGAGCGGCAGCTCTTCGACGCAGGGCGTACTCATCGTGCCTGATCCGGGTAACAGTTATAATTACTATATCTTTACCGTGCCGGACCTCACCTCCGGGCATGCACCGCCGACGACTAAATTACTCTATACCAAAATCAGCATGCAGGATACGAATGGAGCCGTACTCTACAAAAACAGAGTGCTCCTCGATAATGTATCCGAGAAATTAACCGGCACTCTCGACTGTTCGGGTGAGGGATTTTGGGTGGTCACGCATCTGCGGCAAAAAAACACGTTCTATGCCTATCATATTGTCGATACAGGAATTGTTCTCACGCCGACTATATCATCCTATCTTGAATCTGCTATTAATCATACGATCGGGTATATTAAAATCTCGCCGAACAGAACGCAGATTGCCCTTGCCTCGGAGTCGGGTAATTCTACGTTGCTGCTGTTTACGTTTGACGCCAAAACCGGTGAA
>JBPOHH010000517.1:0-5857 GCA_052035765.1 Bacteroidota bacterium | reverse complement strand
CCGGAAATTACAGCGCTTGTAACGCGCAGTGTATCCGTCCCACGATTGAAAATGCGCACGGTATCGGTTGTTTCGGACGAACAAACAACGGGTGGAATCGTGAGTCCTGCCGCAAGAATCTGCGCTCCGGGTTTAACGCCTTCACCGAATAACTGCACGGCAATTGGACTGTCAATTCCATCATACTCAAAAAGAATTCTCCCGCTCGTTCTGCCGGGATATTTGGGAGCAAAGCGGAGGTCTAATTTCGCCGTATCGCCCGGCTGCAACGTGAAATTCCCACCACCCGAAAGAGTTGAATAATCGACCATATTAGGTCCTGCATGGCGGGTTGAAGAGATGGTAATCGGTTGCGCGCTGGAATTCCTGATAGTCACGGTTTGAAGAGAGTCTTTGGTGGTATTAACGAGCACTTTCCCGAAATCTATCACATTGCCGAGTATGGAGATAGCAGGCGTGACGCCCTCGCCTGTGATGCGCCGTTTCAGCGTGTCGGACTGCGTATAAATGATAAGTTGTGCCGTTTTCACACCGGGCGAAGTAGGGCGGAAGCGGAACTCCACAGCATGGCTGTCACTCGGTGCTATCGTGACAGGCGGAATCCCCGAAATCAATGTAAATTGCGCCGCATCCTGACCGACGATAGCAATCGATTTCACACCAAAGGGATACGAGCCGGCGTTCCAAATGAGCGGAAAAACAGTCGAGTCTTTTGTTTTGCCGACGGAACATATCCCCATCGCCACATCGGTCGCCATCGGCTTGGGTGCGACGATAGAAAATGTCGAGTCGGATTCGTCGATTTGAAGGGGACCTTGTTCGTCCCATACTGCCGCTTCCCGGCTGTTGGTGCCGGTAATGATACGTTTGCCGTTGGTGCTGTAGCACACGCTTCGGACGAACGATGAACTGCCGCCCAAGAGTCTGACCACGGCACCGGTGGTAGCATTCCATACTCTGGTATAATAGTCTTTGCTGGCGGTGATGACATTCTTGCCATTCGGGCTGAAGGCGATATCGGAGACCAAGCCCTGATGGGGGAGTGTGAGGGTGGTCGTGCCGGAGAAGATATCCCAAATGCGGGCTGTGTTGTCGTTACTCACCGAACCAAGCTTCGTACCGTCCGGGCTGAATGATACAGAATACACGTAGCCCTTATGTCCGACCAGAGTTTTGATAGACTTCCCGGTGTAGGTATCCCATACGATAATTGACTTATCCTTGCTTGCGGAGGCAATTTTTGTTCCATCAGCGCTGATGGCCAATCCATATACAACATCGCTATGCTGTTTAAAATCATAGAGTTTCTTCCCGGTTTTCATATCCCATACTTTCACCGTCGAGTCATCTCCCGTAGTGGCAATGATGGAAGAGGCAACGCTGCAGGCGACATCATTAATTTGTCCGGTATGCCCGCGGAGGGTGAGGGCTTTTTGCCCGCTGAGTATATTCCATAGAATTGCCGTGCTGTCGCTACTGCCGGTCAGAAGCGAAATTCCGTCCTGACTGTAGGCAATGGCATTGACAGCGCCGGTATGCCCGACGAATCCACGGTAAATTTTTCCCGAATCAGTATCCCAAATTTTTGCGGTGGAATCTCCCGAGGTTGCTGCGAAAATACCGTCGGGTGAAAATGCCACATCGCTAACATTTTGCGGATGCCAATAGACTAACGTTGGGTTAATTTCAATGGAATCAATTGGTTGTAGCTGACTGACACGTACAAGGCACCTCGTGCTCGCAGGCGCCGGCACTGAAGTCCAGGAATATTGGAGTCCGGTGGTCTTGGGAATAATTGTTTTCCATACGTTACCGTTGTCGATGCTATAGTCGAGGGAGACGGTGTCCGAGGGGGCGAGTCCTTTCCAGGTGATGACGGTATCACTGCCGTTGACAAATGTTTGTCCGCCATTGGGATGCGTGAGTATGAGGGTCGGCGGTGGGGTCTTTTTCTTGGGCACATAGACGCTATCGGTGGGATTACGAACGATATTCACGCCGCCGGAAATGCTGAATGAGTAGGTGCATTCGGGTGTTTGGATGAGATAGCTGGCGTATTGATACGTAGAATCTTTGGGCACAAAACGCAGTGTGAGGGTCATGCTACCGTTTTGAGGGAGCATTGTAGGAAAATTGGCGTTGAGGAGTGTAAAAGCCGGTGAACTTTGCAGAGGAATGACATTAAGGATGAGCATGTTGTCATTAATGGCGGTTAATATGATGCTGGTATCAGTTTGAGAAAGAAAATCTACTTCCTTGAGTGCAATACTTGGCGGTGAGACTCTAATCGAGGAAATAGCATTCATGGGTGGTTGATACGATACCGCGGAGTTCGCAGGCGGTGTTTTCCATTTCAGGTTCACGTCCGTCGTTTTGAGAGAACATTGAATTTTGCTCTCCCAAGTGATTTCGCACGGACCATCACCCTTCACAAGATCGTGGATTGTCTTGTAGACGAGCTCTACTTCCTGCTCTGTACGTACATTCTCAAACACCATTCCGCCGGTGCTGCCTGCTATCGTATGGAGAATGGAAGGGGCGGGCATTCCTATGGTAACGCAATAGATGACGCAGTTTTGCCGGAGTGCTTCGGAGATAATTGCAAATTGATTCCCGCCGCCCTGTCCGTCGGTGAGCATGATAATTACTTTTTTGTATCTGGCCGTTTTGCTGATTTCGAGTCCGCCGGCCATGGGAGTCAGAAGGGCTGCATCATAATCGGTGCCTGCCTGTGGCACAAGCAGACTAATGGCATTGTTGAGGAGAGCGACATCCGTCGTAAAATCCTGATTGAGATAATTCCGATTATCAAAACTTGTGACGGCGCATTCACTTGCATCCTCGGGGAGGGAGCGCACCCAGGTGTAGGCAGCGGTTTTGGCGATGTCGATGTTTTTTGACGAACCGGATGTGCGTTTCATCGAACCGCTTACATCAATAACGAGTACGGTGGACAGTATCTTGGGAGGAGTAGGCGCGGGGCAGGTTACGCCGGTAATGGTCCTCGATATGGTATTTTCAGTGATTGAGAAATCGCCGATACCGGGGTATTGCTGTTTGCCGCCGGCGTCGAAGGCATAGAACTTACCCTTCATGTGAGGGAAATTGGATGCATCAATACCGAAGAGTGACAGTGACTGAGCATTCATCGTGTGAATGCAGGCAAGGCTGAGAATAAGGGTAACAAGATGTTTCATACGACCGCCCGCTAATAAAGTAGTAGAATTTTATGTCATGAGGGTTGAACCAAATTGATAATCATTTCACAATATCGACCCGCGAGGTAAGGGTTTCCTTACTTGTAGTCATTCTAAGGAGATACACACCATTGCCGAGCAAGCTCACATCACTTGTCAGGGCGTATTGTCCTGCTAGCTGAGATTGATTCGTGAGAATCGTCTGCACGACTTGCCCGGTCATCGTGAGCAATTCCAAAGTGACCGTCAGAGGTTCGCGCAAACCGTACTGAATCTGCAGATTATCCTGCGCAGGATTCGGGCGAGTAGCAAGGGAAGTGCTGTTTTGTGCGGGAATGAATAAGCGAACACCGCCATCAGCGCAGACGCCGGTGATTTGTACTATTCCGTTTTCGGTGACGACTTCGGTTGCAATCACACTGTTTGTCCAGTAAAATGTATCAATCACAATCGTTGAATGATCTGTAGCACCGAGCGTTGCGATGCAGGGGATGGCAATCAATTCGTCAGTCTTAGGATTGTACACTCCCGTCAGCTCCATTACGCAACTGTCTGTCGTGCCTGCACATACATTATTTGTTTGTTCATTGAAGAGAATCGATTTGTTGTAATGAATTCTCGCATACCAGTCGGTGGGTGCGCCAAGTACCTGCATTCCGGTCGATGTGAGGAGCTTGAGGGAAAGAGTGACTTTTTCGCCGGCTTGTGCGGTAATGTCTTGGGCTTTGATGGAGGTGCTGAGAGGAACGCCTTCGCCGAAGAGCTGAACGCGGGCAGGACTTCCGAGTTCGTTGTAATCGAATAAGAGTTGACCGCTTACCCTACCTTCCGATTTTGGGAAAAACTCCAGATCCAGCCGTGCGGTATCATACGGTTGAAGAATAAAATTCCCGCCACCGGAAAGCGTGGTAAAATCGACATCATTGGGTCCGGCATGTCTTGTTGAAGTAATCGTCAACGGCACACCCCGATTGTTTTTAATGGTCACTGCCTGGATGGTATCTTTCTTACTGCCGAGGAGAACTTCGCCAAAGTCAATAGCAGAACTAAGAATTGTCACCGCAGGCACAATTCCTTCGCCCTCAATCGAGGTTTGGAGGGTATCCGATTGTGAAATGATAGTAATTCCCGCAGAATGCCGACCGATTCTATTGGGAATAAACCTGAACTCGGTTCTTTTCCCGGCTCCGGCACCAAGCTCATAAATAGGATTACCCGAAACAACTGCAAACGAACCTGCATCATTGCCCGTGAAAAAAATGGAATCAATTCTGCATGGATACTGACCGGTATTCAAGACAAAGGCAGGGATGAGAGAGTCTTTGACGGCGCCGATTAAACATTGCTTCATGTCGATACTGCCGGCGGATACCTGCGGTATGACAATACGGAAGAGATTATCCGAGGTGTCTTCCTGTATCGGCGCGGCATCAAGTATCCAGATCTTTGCCGTTTCATCATCACTCGAGCTGATGATCTGCGAACCGTCCGGACTCCAACTCACACCTGTCAGATATCGTGTATGTCCCTGGAGCTTATGGAGTAAGCGGCCGGTGAATGAATCCCATATCAGTATTGCATTCTCAGGATATGATGTGATTACATCTGAGCAACCTGAGGTGAGCAGGAGTGTGCCGTCCGGACTCCAGCCATTTTCGATAGTGGGATTTGAAGAATACCCCGGAAGTGTGAATAATATCGTTCCACTCGAAACATCCCAAATTCTGGATAAATAATCGTCGGACGAGGTGATAATTTGCGAACCGTCCGGTTTCCATTGTAAAGAATAGACAGCACTATTGGCACCAATATTTATATTGCCGATTAATGTGTGAAGGACAGTGCCACTCGATACGTCCCAAATTTTAAAGGACTTATCATAGCTGCCGGTTGCTAATTTCATTCCGTCCGGACTCCACCGTGCGGTCGTCACACTGCTTGAATGACCATGTAATGTATGAAGGGCGAGTCCACTTGCAGCGTCCCAGATGATTGCAGTACTGTCGTAGCCGGCGGTCACCACTTTCCCGGCGTCCGGACTCCAGCGTACTTCATTTACATAGTCGGTATGATTGGTGAGTCTGTGGAGTATTGTTCCATTGGTGGCAGACCAGATAATAGCAGTTTTGTCACTCCCTGCGGAAACAATTTTCATGCCGTCCGGACTCCAGTCAATCGTCGATACCCAACCTGTATGTCCTTCCATTCTAAAGAGTTGTTCGCCGGTTTCAGCAGACCATATCCGAACGGTATGATCCTGACTCGCTGTCGCGATTCTCATTCCGTCCGGACTCCAGCACGCATCGAATATTCTTTCAAAATGTCCTTTCAGGGTAATGAGTACTGTACCCGAATAGGCAGACCACACGGAAGCGGTCATATCCGAACTCGTTGTGACGACTTTTGTTCCATCCGGACTCCACCGAGCATTCGTGACGGTCGAGGTATGACCGAGAAGGTCGAACTGCAAAGTACCCGGTGTACTGATTTTGGTAAATCTCGATTGTCGTACGCGTGCAAGACACCGGTCGCTTGCCGGCTTCGGGATTCTTTTCCATGGATATCGAAGGTTATTTGCTGCTTCTGCTATGGTATTCCACGATAGTCCGCCATCATGACTATACTCGAGTATCACATTATCCGAGGGAGCCACTCCAGTC
>JBPOHH010000556.1:0-8732 GCA_052035765.1 Bacteroidota bacterium | reverse complement strand
CAAAAATCAAGTCGCCGACCTCGAAAACAGCATGTATGAAATTCCGAAGCTCAAGTCGATAATCGAAGAGCGGGATGCGTCTATTACATCGCTGACGGATGAACGTGATGCTCTCCTCGCGACTCATGAGAAGGCAGCGGAATTTACGAAGAATTATGAGGAATTGACTGCGAAGATTACTTCGTATCAACAAACAATTGAAGAGCTTACCGCCAAAAATACCACTCTCGATCAGGATATTCTCTCCGCACAGGCATTGATTCAAGACCTCGAAGTAAAATTAGAATCCGAAAGTACGGCTCAGGAAAAGCTGCATATTGAGTTACGCTCTGCCCGTGAATACGAAGAACAAATCTCCCGTCATCTCGGTGCATTGAATGAATACTCAGGACAGATTCTCGAACTCAAACGCCAAAAAACGGAAGCCGAACGTATGCTCTCCGAAACGCAATCGGCACTTGTCGCTGCTGAGACATCCTTGCAAATGGAGAAAGAAGATTATCAATCGGTAGCTGAAAAATTACAGGCATTATCGGTACGGTTTGCAGTGATACAGGGTGAGCTCGGCGATTCGAAGCATGCCTATGATGCAGAAGTTGAAGCACGTCAGGCTACAGAGGCAGCTCTTACCGCCCGTGAAGCTGAACATTCAGCGTTGCAGCTGGAACTGGAAGCATTAACGCAGCAAAAGACGGAGCTGGAGTCCGTACTGAACCAAAAAACGGCATCCTATGAAACAGCAGAGGCACATATTGTGTCACTCACAGCGTCGCTCGATGAGGCACAGGTAACAATTGCCGGGCTCCGCACAGCACTCGACGAGGCAGCCGTTGACCAAAAAGAAAGTGCCGGCGCACTCCTCGAAGTTCAGCAAGCACGTGAAGCATCTGAAGCACGGATACAGGAGCTCTCGGATGCACTCGCCTCCACAAATGCACAGGCAACCGAGCTCCGGGAACAGATAGAGCTGACATCAGCTGCCAAATCTGAGCTCGAAGCTCAACTCACCCGTACCGCCGAAGCACTATCAATCAGTGATTCAAGCTGTGCAGACCTGCAAGCGCGATTAGGCAATCTTGAGCAGGAACTGACAACCAAACAGGGTGATTATGATAAGCTCCTGCAGGCAAAAGCAGTTGTCGATGAAAAACTTCAGCAGGAAATTGACAGTCAGCTGAAATTTGAAATTCTCTCCTACGAGCTGACCGAAAAGCTGACCGCTTCGGACGACGACGTGAAAAAACTCACCGAAGAGCTTGAACAGCTTGCACTTGCGAAAGCGGATGTCGAAGAAAAATTACATACGGAAATTAATGCAAATGTAGCTTCACACGCCAAAGGCACCGAACTGAAAGTACGCCTGCAAAAGGCAGAAGCCGAAGTAGCACGACTCTTTGAAGAAGTCGAACGCGTAGCCCTTGCCAATGCAGCGGCGGAAGAAGAACTCAGCAGACAAAAAACACTCCTTGCCGAGATGGAATCACAGATCGAAAAAGTTACGGCAAACTATACTCTGGCAGTGGCCGATGGTACACGTCTGCAAGAGGAAATCGAGAAAATTGCCCTTGCCAAGGGAGACATAGAAGAAAAATTAGACGCCGAAAATGTGGCGAAAGTACAGGCAGATACATTGCGCAAAGAGCTGAGTTCGAAGCTCGCAAAAGCCGAAAAAGAAGTAAGCGAACTCCGTGATGAAATCGAGGCGATAGCCCTCGCAAAGAGTGATGTCGAAGAGAAAATGACCCTCGAAGCAGCACACAAATCCCGAGCTGAGAAAACAGTTGCCGAGCTTCAGGCACAACTATCATCGCTTGAATCACAGATCGCTGCCCATACCACTGCTGAGAATGCCTCGGCAAATGAAAATCAAACCCGCCTGGTTGCGCTGACGGCAGAACTTTCTGCAGCACGCACGAGTCATCATCAACTCGAACTCGAGAAACAAGCGCTCGAAGATGTGATTAAGCAATACAAAGAAGCTCATGAAGCTGCTGATCATATTCATTTAGAAAATAAAGCGCTTGAGAGTGAACGTGACGAATTGACCCTTGAACTGAGCAAAACACGACAATCCCTCCACGCAGCCAACGATCTCCACGAAAAAACTATGGCTGAGCACAAGCGGGCATTGGATGAACTTCGTGAGACTATGGAGGCGCAAGCTCAACAAATTAAATCGCTGCAGACACAAGTACATGAAGCAGAGAAAAAAGCAGCCGAAAGCCCGGCAAGCAGTAGCTCAGCGGTGAAAAAAGAAGATGCTCCTGCAGCTGCACTCGATGACCAAAAAGCAATGGTCGTCGGAAAAATCGGCGATATTCTTGCACGACTCGAAGAAGCATTGCATTAACTGTTCTCAAATCAAAAGGTTATAATCGATTATATTCGTACTACTCCAATGAAAACAAACCGCAGGAATTTTATTACAACCGCAGGAATCGCGACGGCTGCACTTGCTGCATCGACTGTAACTCCCGCAGAAGCAGGCATGCCCGCCGACGATAAAGCACCGCTCGGACAGGTGACCAAGCATGAGTTGCCGGCATTAGCATATCCGTACAATGCACTCGAACCTCATATCGACGCCATGACGATGGAAATACATTATTCCAAACATCACAAAGCATACGTTGACGGGCTCAACAAAGCCGAAGCAGAACTCGCTAAAGCACGCGGAAACGGTGACTTTGCGATGATTCAGCATTGGTCAAAGCAGTCAGCGTTTCATGGTGGCGGACATTATTTGCATTCGATGTTTTGGAAAATCATGGCTCCTGCCGGTAAAGGCGGGGGAGGCGAGCCGACCGGTATGCTCGCCGACAAAATTAAAGAGGATTTCGGGAGCTTTGATGCGTTTAAAAAACAATTCACCGCTGCTGCGGTTGCTGTCGAAGGGAGCGGCTGGGGGCTGCTTCATTATCGTGCTTCCGACAAACGTCTCATCATCGCTCAGGCAGAAAATCAGCATAAATTATCTCCCTGGGGCGTGGTGCCGATTATGGGAATAGATGTCTGGGAACATGCCTATTACCTCAAATATCAGAATAAACGGGCAGATTATGTGGCTGCCTGGTGGAATGTGGTTAATTGGCAGGAAGTTTCGAAAAATTTAGAATCTGCTATGAAGTAATTCATTGAAATGAAAGATAATTAAAAAGCCAAACCGATAGTGTCGGTTTGGCTTTTGTTTTTATAATTGATCTGCATGTTACACATTTATCGTTGGCTCAAGGTGTTGAAGCATTTCATCTCCCGGATAATACACACGTTCGAGGAAGAGTCCGGATGGCGGCGAAGTAAGCCGCGCCGGCTCGTTGGAATAGGTGCGGAGATACTTCTCGACTTCCTGAATAGAGAGCTTGCCGCGACCGACTTCGGCGATAGTGCCGACTAACCGGCGAACGAGATTCCAGATGAAATGCGAACCTACTATTCTGATTAATATCAGGTCGTTATGCTCTTGTAATAAGACTTCCTCGATCTTGACTTTGGTCGATTTTTGTTCAGGGTCGTCGGCAGTAAACGAACGGAAATCGTGCATTCCTTCGAATAAAGCAGCGGTCTGACACATGAGATTGAAATTCAACCGGTCTTTAATCCACCATACATGGCGTTTGCCAAATGCAGTGCGCCGCCGGGAAATCTGATAGAGATAGCTACGGGCGATGGCATCGTGGCGTGCGTGGAACTGTTTGTGGGTTTTTTCGACTTCGAGAATGTTGATGTCAGCAGGGAGCAAGTCGTTGGTTTTCATGCGGATAATTTCGGGACCGAGCATCGAGGGCACTTCGAGATGGGCAAATTGTGAGAGTGCATGGACGCCGGCATCGGTTCGCCCTGAACCGTAGAGTTCGAAATTTTCTGTGTTGAAGACTTGTTTCATCGCACCGATGAGTTCGCCTTGTACCGTACGTGCATTCTTCTGCGCCTGCCAGCCGGAGAAGCGGGTACCTTCATATTCGAGATAGATTTTAAATCGTGCCATTCTTGGTTGTAATTCTAAAAAATAAAAGCCGGAGCGGTTTATTGCCGGCTCCGGCTTGCTGTAAATACGGATGCAATATACTACTTTTGGGCTACAATACGCACCGGTCCGACATCTTTTTTGACCGGCTTGAGAGTATGGAGGTAATTCCAGATTGCTTTAAGGTCGTTTTCGCTCATTTGCTTAAACATCATCCACGGCATCGAGGAGCCGTCTGTCTGCGTGCCTGTATGAAAGCGATTGTAGAATTGTTCGAAATTCCAATTCACAAGATGTCCGGTCTCTTTATCGGGAGTGAGATTGCGAGAAACATACGTGACTTTCGGGTCTGTCTCGCTCGGCATCATAAATCCACCGGAATAATACTCACCGACATACGCGCCTGTTTTTAAATCGCGGTCCGTGTGACATCCCCGACAATTAGCGACATTATTAGCTAAGTACTCGCCGTATTTAACGGTGGTGTCGGGTATATTTGTCTTCGAACGTGTCGCAGTCACCGAACCCATCGGCTTGATAACGAATGCTTTAACGGCTTCTCCGATTAAATTGAATTCGTGATCTGCGACCGTGTTTTTTACGGGAGTGGTCGAACGCAGATAGCTGATAATTGCCGTTAAATCTTCATCGCTTGCATCATAAAAATTCATAAAATCGAATAATGCCCGACCGTCCGAACCCACACCATAGCGAAGTGTGCGTGCAATTTGTGCATCGCTGAATCTCCCGATACCGGTTTCTTTGTCGTTGGTAATATTCCGTGCTCTGACTATTCCAAATGGCAGTATAAATTCCCGACCTCCTTTTAAATCAACAACTTCCCCGCGAAACATAGCTGCTGTATCAGCCATTCCGCAGTGGCAGCCGGCGCAGTGTGCAGGACCAAAGGCAAGATACTTGCCCCTTGCGATGACCGCACTGTCGGTGCTTGCCTTGATATCCGGATACGGAGCATCAAAAGTAGGATTCCGCATAGCATAGAAACAGATCACTACGATTATTGCCAGCAGCCCGACGACGATGCCGAGCCATTTCAAAATTTGGAGCACAATTTTCATACTATTCCCTCAAAAGAACAAAAAAAATAGCCGTTAACCGGCTGAAATTATTCGAAATTCATGTGTAATAATGAGTTAGATGTATTCGTAAAGTTCGAAAATACTCACTCTTCCAGAATTATACAAGCACTATTTTCCACAAATAACAAGCGGCGTACCTGATGAAGTACGCCGCTGTCTTGATGTGGTGAATTTTCTCGCCGCTGATGGTGCTATCGGCTTAGTCGCGCAAGCCCTGCATAATGAAGTCAACCGGATATTCAATCGAAAAGTGCAGCTTCCAGTCTTTTTTCTCGTTGGGCTTGAGGGTATGCTTCCAGGAAATAATTCCGAGCGATGAAACCGGATTATCCTTCGTCGTCGGCTCGATCTGTTCGACAACGATTTTTTCGTGTTGCGAGACCGGCATTTGCTCTATAATTTCCACTTGTACCGTGTCGCGCTTGCGGTTGTTTTGGAGGACATATTGATATTTATAATCAAGAAGCGAACTCTTGGTAAAGACTCCCGTGTTCTTCGTTTCCGTGAGTCTGCTGCGATGAATGGTAATCGACGGATCGACACCAATAGAAGCAGAGAATGTTTCTGACGGTGAGATGAACGGCAGGGAAGACTGACTGATATAATCTCTATCACTGAAAATACTCATCGTACCGGGCAGGATAGGTGTGTCGGTAGTGTTCTTTATCGTTGCTTTTAAGTACACATTCAGCGAGAGTTTCGGCGTGCAACTATATCCAAAATCAGCAGATAGCTTGAGCTTGGTGATGATGACTTTGTGCGCGATATTATCTGAAGGAATGGTCGCTTTGGACGCGATATCAAACATCGTCGAGTAGTAATCCGACTCGACTCGGGCGAGGGGCTGTGCGATGGGTGTATTTTCCACCATCTGTACTCTGCTGTACGAGTCAACGCTAGTGGAAGAAGATTGCGTTGTGACGCGATTCGATCGGCCTCCGCGTGATGAGCCGGGACTCAGAGGCGATGCATCTTCATACTGACGCTGTGCGACCTGTTTGACGGGTTCGCTCCCGGAAATCGTCCACGTACCCAATACCGGTTGATTGCCACCTACATCCGGTCGTGCAGTCGAGAGAGTGAGAGCGACATTCGTCCAGTCTTCACCGGTCGATTGTCTTATCGATGCGCGGTAGTCAAGCTGTACTTCTTTGGTGGCTTTTTGTACGCGTAAGTCATAGACGGGAGTCCAGCTTGCGCCTTGAACGACATAGCTTGTGTTGAGCTCGATTTCCCCGGCGCGCGTGACGTCGAGTTCGACGAGAACGGTCTTGACCTGTTTGGAGCTTGTGGATTGTACATTACTGTTAGCAAGAACCCTGAGAGAATCAGTCTTCACTCGTAGTTCGGCGTTCATACGCTCGTATTTGCGCTGTTCGATCGTGAGCTTGACAGCATTACCGCCATAAAAATCAACGAATTTTTGCCAGTCATCGGAGGTTGGGCGGGTGAGTTTAAGCTGTTCGGTAATGCCGGCGCCGGTTTGAATTTTTATTTGCTCAAGAAAACTTTTTTGAGCGTTGATGATATTAATTCTGTCTTGATTGTCGGAGCGAAGTGCTTCTAATTCTTCAATTTTATCATACAGCTTTTTCCGGCGGGCTGCCTGCACACTGTCCGGCAGTGGAGGGATAGATGTCGTGGCTTTTACTTGAATATCGAGAATTGCAGCACCGGCAGCTTCGCCGGATACACGCACGGAATTGTCGTCTAGTCCATACGGAAGTCCTTCGAAAGCAACAATATATGTACCTACAGGCAGTGTGATTTTCCCGATGCGGGAGACGAGTGCGCGATCCTGATACACGGTTACAGACTCTATTTTAGAAGGAATGGGTTTTTGTTCTGCTGCGAATGCTAAGCTTGCGGTCAGTAACCCGATGATGAGGATTGATGTTTGTTTCATAGTGGCTCCATAAAAAATTACTACTATACTTGTCTTGTCGGCTTAGAGGCACTTGAAGCGGGGATGGTTACAGTGTGAAAGTGAAAATTTGTTGTCCTGGTTAGGTAAAAAATATGAATGCTTCGACAGGGAGAGAAAAATATCACTCCAAGGATTTGTCACAAAAAGTACACATCGGTAGGGGGTGAAAATTTTCAGTCCTCCGTGGAATAGTGTATTTTATCAATGAGATACATTCACCGGTGAGGGAAGGAGGCACATCACATTGAACAAAAAATCACTCTCAAAAAGAAATAGTATGGTAGTTTGGAAAATATTGGCAAATTTGCAGCAAGTAAATCTATCAACAACCACGTTTTTTCGGAATGTGCGTATGAAATCTCTCGTGTCCTTTTGTATCCTCATCATATTTGGGGTAATGACCGCCATTGCTCAGCCCAAAATTTCCTACCTGATACCTGATATCGGTGCTATCAACATGAATACCTACGTCGAAATCATTGCTCCCAATGCCGCTACTGGTTCGTTTGGTAAGGATGGACTGTATCTCAACAACAAATCAGATATCGTTCGGGTAGAATGCTTACATGCTAACGATACGAACAAGATAGTAATTGGTCCTGTTGTAGTCAGCTGGAATGGCCGTTTAGTCTCGACTCAAATATTTGTGCGCCCGTTAAATTCACCCATTCCGAATTCAGACAATTGGCAGAACTTGACTTCTGAATGGAGAATTCCAATTCGGGTATTTGCCGGGGGGCAGTATTCCAACGCCGATACCTTCTATATCGTGCGGCCATTTGCCTTTGGTGATAAAAGTGCCAATCCCGATCGAGTCATCGGGGCTGGGTCCCTTGGATTCCGTTCCCGCCGTGGCGCGATGATTGTCGATCGAATGCAGCTTGGCGATGGCACGTACACTGTTTCTACATTTGATTGCGACCCCTTTACCAACGGTAATCAAGGGTATTTGCCGTGTATTATTTTAAGTAAAGGGAAGATAAGTGGTACATTGAAGACGATCATATCGGTCGATGGGCAATCCCGTAATGCAGGAGCAGGTGGAGGTGGTGGTGGTGGCCAATTTTGCGATCATAGTGTTAACCCTTTTGCTTCAACAAGTGGAAATGATGGCGGTAACGGGTACACGGGTGGAGGTGCAGGAGGTAAAAATGGATCTGGTTTAGTGCAAAATAATCATAATACAAAAGGTAGTTCAACCGGTGGAGAAGTTGGAGGAATATCTATTAGTTTAAATGAGACTCCGGCAGGAACATCTCCTGCGCATGAATCAGCCGGTGGTGGCACGGGGCATCCATTTGGAAGCTCAGGACAAGGGTGTGCAGTTGGTTCTTCTTGTATTACAATAGGCGGCTTAGGAGCAGGAAGCGGATCACAAGATAGAGAACAAGGTGGCGGTGGAGGATTCAACAGTGAGGGTGAAGGTGTAACTGGTAGAACGAATGGTGGAGCTATTGTAGGTAATAGTTGTAATGTGCCATTTGTAGGAGGTAGTGGTGGTGCTAGCGGAAATCCTAAACTAATATTCGGTGGTTGTGGAGGTGAAGGCGGAGGCGGAGGCGGTGCAATTTCAATTTATGGTTATGAAATAAATAACTTACAAGTATCTGCAGTTGGTGCCGCAGGTCAAGTATCAAATGATCAACTTTCTGCTTCAGGCGGTTCAGGTTCGGGTGGAGGCATCTCCCTTATGAGCAAGACGTTGATGACCAACTGCAATAGGATAAATGTGTCGGGTGGA
>JBPOHH010000116.1:0-1558 GCA_052035765.1 Bacteroidota bacterium | reverse complement strand
AAAAAGCGTCCGGTCGGACCTACCACTCCGGCGACATATCCTTTGTGCAGGGCAATTGTCCGCGCAATCCACACGCCTTTGCGGTTGATTTCATAGACTTTATCCGAGAGACCGTACTTTTCGAGGGCTATGCGGTTCGAAAGGAGAGTATTCGTCTTGAGGAGTTCAGCGCCTGCCTGAAGGAAGTCGCGGTAAATTTGTTCGACAAGAACAGGATTCTTGAGGTTAAACACATCAGCCGGCAGCTCATGAAAGCCGCGGCGTGAGAGTTCATAGGCGACCGAACCGTCGGTCACGAGGGGAGAATCAGCACCAAGGCGTTCGGCAAAGGAGAGTTTGGACATTGAGAATTAAAGAGTTCAGGCGATTTGAGCCAATTGAAAATTACGCAGCTTGCTCACGGGCAGCAAATGCCTCGAGCGTCCAGGTCTTAACCGGATAGAGGAATAAATACAGGGCACCGATGAGCATTGCAGCATCTTCGCCGACTTTCAGCCAGCCGACTTTGCTGGCGGTGGCTGCACTTGAGGCAGAGGTCTGGGCGAAGCAACCGCAATCAATATTATACCCTCGGAAAATAGCCGAGATAATCGCAATGAGAAAAACGACCAGCATACTGCCGATGATTGCCGACGTTGCTTTGATGCGCACACCGATAATGAGAAAAATCCCGGTAAGCAGCTCTATCCACGGCATCAGAAGTGCCATGAAGTTGAGACCTGCCGTCGGAATGAGATGATAATGACTAATTGATTTGGCGAAGGCATCGGGGTCTGCAATTTTAGGAAGAGCCGCAAAAATAAAAATACCGCCAAGCACAAGACGAACGCTGAGGTTCAGGATCGGATTTTCGAGGAGAGTTTTCATGGAGTTCTTCAATTCGTGTTTTTCAGATACTTCGATGTTAATTTTTGCCAAAATTACTGCTTTCGGCGCTTGTAAAAAAGCGTAAATTATCAATACTTCTTCCTGTGCGATGGAATTTTATGGATAATTCACGGCGCATGCTTCATTTCTCCTTCAATTTCTTGGAGATGTGGAGAATTTCTCTTAGTTTCGAACCCGATATTTTTAATTGTCGGTTGTAGGATATTTTTATCATTTTTGGGGAGTAGAGTGCTATGAAAAAATGGATGACCGGATTGTTTTTGTCCGTAGCAGTGCTGAGTGCCGGTTGCGGAAAATTAGATGAAGCAAAGCAAGCCGCCGAGAACATACAAGAGCTCGGAAAAGCTGCCGAAAATATACAGGAAAAAGCAGATGCCAATGCCGCCCGCCGTGAAGAACGCCGTAAACGTGGCGATACACTGGCGATGCCGTATCAGGAATTACAAAAATATCTGCCCGAATCAGTCTCGGGCTATACCGCCAAAGAACCGACAGGTTCGACAATGAATATGGTCGGAATGTCGTACTCGCAGGCGGAGAGAACGTTCTCCAAAACAGGTGCTGACGGAACGGAAGACTATGTCACTGTTACGTTGCTCGATTATAATGCAACAGCCGACCTTTATACGGGAATGACGGCATTATGGGGCGCAAACTTCTCGATGGAAGA
>JBPOHH010000082.1:0-11309 GCA_052035765.1 Bacteroidota bacterium | reverse complement strand
CTGAGTCGCATTTCACCGCTTGTGCGGATTAGCAGATCCGGATCGGGCACATTTTGGGTCAGCAGATAGGATGCAAACCGCTCTTCGGTAATGTCTTCCGGGGATAGCTTGCCCCGCCGGACATCGAGAGCGATCATCTGTACCGCGCGTACAATATCCCAACGACCGCTGTAGCTGAGAGCCAAGGTCAGAGTCAGCCCTGTATTATCCTTTGTACGCTCAATTGAATGAAGCAGTAATTTCTGAATACTCTTCGGTAATGCGTTTATTTTCCCTATAGCAAGCAGGCGAACATTATTCTGATGAAGCTCTTCTATTTCCTGCTTAAGATAGAATTCAAGCAATTTCATCAATATATTTACCTCTGTTCGAGGACGTTTCCAATTTTCCATGGAAAATGCATACAGCGTCAGATATTGAACACCCAGCTGTGAGGATGCTTTGACAATGTCCCGCACGCTGTTGATGCCTTCTTCGTGCCCTGCAGTACGGTTTTTCCCGCCTTCAACAGCCCATCTGCCGTTGCCGTCCATGATTATCGCAATATGCCGCGGAAGGATGCCTGACTTACGAATGGAATCCTGCGTCAATTTATCGCTACTTGTTTGATTATCAAGCCAATTACGACTCATTACCGTCCCCTTCAATATTATGAAACAAACCTACTATAGAGGGGTATAAATTTTCCATCAAATGCTTGATAGTAAAACAATAAAAATAGCCACAGACTCCAATGTACATTCACTGAAATCAAGAGCTAAAAACCATATATTCTATTTGCTATAAAAAATAGAGCGCAAAATTACGCCGAAACGAGTTAAAATTCAAAAAAAGCAAAATTTTCGCATAAATTTATAGAGTTTAATTTGTTACTTAAATCTGTTTTCGTATTTTTGCAACCCTAAACAGTTATTTATATTCATTTTAATGGAAAACAGTACAATGACAAAAGCAGATATCGTCGAAAAAATCGCAGGACAAACAGGATTGACCAAGGTCGAAACCAAAGCAGTCGTAGAAGGTGTATTTACCTCCATCAAAGATGCTCTTGCAGCAGGTGATCGTATCGAACTTCGCGGATTCGGTGTATTTACCGTAAAAAGCCGTAAATCACGTCTTGCCCGCAACCCACGCACAGGTGCACCGGTAGCACTCGACAAAAGATATGTTCCGGTTTTCAAAACATCGCCGGAATTCCAAGAGCGCGTTGACGCTGACATGAAAAAATCATAATCATACGTATTTGTGTGATTTATGCTCTGTCACCATATCCCCTGACTCATGAAATCTAAGAACCATCCTCATGCCTCAGAATCTGAGAGCATCTCCGGATCTACTCCGGAGGCAAAACGATGGCATGTTAGTTGGTATGCTACAATTGGGGTTATGGTAGCCGTTGCGAGCATTTCGTTTGGTATTTCTCGGTATGTCATCGAGCAAGCCAAGCCTGATAAAGAAGAAACATATAAATTGGCCAATCTCAGTTATGACAAAGGTGACTTTGTCACTGCCGCGGCACTTTATCAGCGCTATCTTGAGAAATTCGACCCGGATAACGTGGCAATGCGTATTGATTATGGCTATGCTCTTTTCAGTAGCGGCAAACAATCCGAAGGTATAGAAGTGACAAAAAGTGTGCTGATTGCACACCCCGAGCAAGCGAGTGCAATGTATAATATAGGCGTGATGTACGCAAATCAGGGGAATTTCAGCGAAGCAATGCGCTGGTTAAAACAATGCGCCTCCTCAACGGTTTTTCCTGATATTGCCGCGCAAGCGCAGGATATTATCAATAAAGTCTCTGCAAATCAATGATTTTTTCACTATCTTAATCGAGGTCTGATATGCCTTGCGGAAAAAAACGCAAACGTCATAAAATGGCGACGCACAAAAGAAAAAAACGTCTTCGTAAGAACCGACATAAAAAGAAAAGTCGGTAGTTAATAAAACGCGCTTCTGGAATTTTCCGAAGCGCGTTTTTCATTTTACATCAAGAAGCATACTCAGCAGCCATGAGATACAACTAAATACAATTGCTCCCAGTATTGCCGAGCCGAACCCTCGTATTTCAAAACCATCCAAAATACCGGCACAAATCCATAGTACCAGACCGTTGATAAGCAGCGAAAACAGTCCGAACGTAAGCAGTATAAACGGGAACGAGAAAAACGACAGCACGGGCTTTAATACTGCATTCAGCAGCCCAAGCACCACTGCTGCCATAAGTGCGGTGCTAAAACTGCGAATAGTGATACCCGGCAGTAGTGCTGCCGTACCAAATATCGCAACTGAATTAATCAGCCAAATCACCAGTAATCGAATCATCTCACCCCTCGCAAATAGGATTTTACAAAAAGATCGCTCTAAACTAAGCATTTTTTCTCAGTGTTGTGTGCTAACGCACGACAGAATAGTCGAACCAATACAAAAAAGCGGACTGCCCATCTGATGAACAGTCCGCTCAATGCTCTACACGCTTTTTCTCTCTTTACTGAATCCGAAGAGTCTGCCCTGCACGAATATCCGATTTATTCCCAAGCTTATTTTTAGCACGGAGAGTCGTAATTGATACTCCGAATTTCTCGGCAATTTCAGCAAGTGAATCACCTGCACGTACTTTATAATGCTTTGGTAAGTGTGATATCTCGCGCGATTGGGCCTCAGCGCTTCCCTTAGAAAGCTGACCGCCATATACTTTGAGCTGCTCTCCTGCAATAATTCGATCCTTTTTAATCGTAGGATTCCATGAGCGGATTTCGTCGTCTTTCACCCCATAGAGCGCTGCAATTTCACTTAAGTTCTCACCTTTTTTAACTTTATGGTATTTAACCGCCGATGCTGTCAGGCGAGCACTTTGCTTCTCATGAACCGGTGCCGAAGCCTTGGCTGCAAGGGTAACAGAAGCGCCGGCAGATGGGATGGTCAGAACTTGTCCGGCTACAATGGCAGATGTGCGTTTAATATTATTTGCTTTTTTGAGTGTTTCGACAGTCACATTATAATCATCGGCAATTTGTGCAAGTGTTTCACCTTTGACAATTTTATGCGTCAACGATTTTGTATTTTGATTCTCGGTACTCTTCTCTGGAGTCTTTTGGCTTGCAAGAGATGGAGCGGCTTCGTTCTCAGAGGCGATAATGAGCTTGCTGCCAAGCTGAACGACATCATTGCCGATGGATATATTATTCCAATTACGGAGGTCTGTCAGGCGAACACCATAACGCTGAGAAATACTATAGAGTGATTCGCCGGCACGAACAGTATGGGTAATTGTCTTGGAACGGTCAATGGGAACTTCTGCATTGCGTGAGGATTTTTCGACTTGCTTCTCTGTAGAACGCTCAAGTTGCTTTTCGGAAACAGCTGATGTGGTTGCAACAATCGGGGCTGAAAGCGGCTCTGCTGGCGTTGACGCTGCACTCTCACTAGATTCTGCCTTCTGCTGATCAGTAGAGGCGATTGCTCCGGCCGCAGGAGTCAGTGACGACTCCATCGGTACGCGGATGGATACACCCCGCTTGAGCTTTGTTTTGTATCCACTTAACTGATTAAGGGAGGCAATTTCCTGAGAAGAAACGCCATACTGGGAGGCAATTGTTGCCAACGTCTCACCTTTTTTAACTTCGTGCATTGTCCATGGGCGCTTTTCATCGTCAGTAAGTGCTGCATAGGTTGAAATGAAATTATCTTTCTTACCGGGAGGAAGCTTGAGCTTGTAAGAGCTGCCAACCGGCGGGGTACAAACACTGACGAGTTCGGAATTCAGCATACGCAGCTCCTGTACCGTCAGATCCGCACATTTTGCAAGTGATTTAATACTCACGGCTTCAGTAATCGGCACGGTCTCGTATTGATACTCGGGCTCGAAATTCAATTCTTCCTTGGTAAATCCGTAGTTTTCAGGATTGAGGGTAATAAGTGTCGTCGCAATATAGAGCGGAACATAATTTCTCGTTTCGCGAGGTAAATTCTCACGTATATCCCAAAATGTAGCATTCTCGGTCTTCGCCTTGGCAAGAGCACGGCGAATTGAGCCGTTGGGTCCGCAATTATAAGCAGCAAGTGCCAAATGCCAATCACCAAATTCATTATACAAGCTTCGTAAATATCGCATCGCTGCCCGGGTGGACTTTTCCGGATCCCGGCGCTCATCGACCCAATAATTGACACTCAGATTATAATCAGTCGCTGCGGCTTGGGTAAACTGCCATAATCCCACAGCTTTAGCACGAGATACGGCATTCGGATTGAGTGCACTTTCAATCATCGAAAGATACATTATCTCCTCTGGCATCCCCTCTTCCTTTGCGATGCGGCGCATCATCGGGAACCATTTCGTACCGCGCTCAAGCCAATGCTTAAAGAATTTACGACCACGCTCCTGCGTTAAGAAGGCAACGCTTTTCTCGACCGATTCATTATTTACAAGGGGAATTGTAAGCGATGGAAGGGTGGAGGTCACCGGGAACTTAACGGAAGGATAGGTCTTAATAGTCGTCACTTCAGGACGGCTGTCGCGGGAATAGGCATCGACTTCAGCAAATAATTTTTCGCGAAGTATAAAGGCCGAAGAATTTTCCGAAAGATTATCTATATTCTGTATATAGCTTTCATAGTCCTCAATGATAGACTGCGCCAAATCCGTAAAATCCTCATCCTGCTCGACATTCGGATAGCTTACGAGTCCATGCAAAATATCAATAGCAGATTCAAACTGCGCCGTTGCTCCGGTCGTGTCCTGCTTCTCAATTAACGCTAGAGCCCGCAGATACTTCTGACGTGCCTTTTCTAGTTTCTGGCTAATTGCACTCGTCACGCCGGTTACCGGCTTGTCATCAAAATCTGAGTACTCGTCCGGAAATGTACGCGCTTTTACAGTCGATTTTGCCTGTTGAAGCTGGGATCGATTTGGTGCCTGCTGCGCGTAAGCTTCTTGTCCCCCAAGAACATACGAGCATACAAAACTGAAGCAGAAAAATGCTGTTAAGAAAACAAGGCGCTGCTTTGATATCACCATGTTATCCTCCTCTTTTAATGGTAGAAACTGTCAATTTGGAGCCAAACCCTATTTAAAGGAATAGCAATATAACCCATCTTTGCCTAAAACACAACTTATTTCTTCTTCATAATCAAAAATAATGCGCCATCAAAGATAGTGCCAAAAAGAGATTTTGATAATGTGGATTATCGCACATAACTCATTTATTGAAAATACGATAGAGCAGATTTTATCCGCACCGCCGCATATCTTCTTCCATCCATCCATCCATTGCTTAAAGGGGTTTGCCTCCTCATCCTTTCTTCCGTTAGAATGACCCAGTAACAGATTCCGGCCTCCGTGACGAGCGATATTTTTGAGTACTCTCAGACACAACGCAGACACAACGCAGACACAACGCTGACATAAGCCCTCTCCAAGCACCGTACTTTTGCGCCACATCTTTGTAATAATTCCTATTACAAAGTAAAAACAACTTGTTTAATTTTATAAGGTTAACTGTATGGCACATTCTCTGATTTTTCTCGATCGCAACGAGAGCAACTATGGTCCGGCTCCAAAATGCTACGACGTACTCCGCACAGCCGGGCTAGAGTCGATGAGCTGGTATTCCCGCGAATTCGGTAACGGCTCCAAAAGTATTCTTACTGCGCGCCTTGCCAATGATTTTCAAATTGATGAAAGCAGCATCATCCTCGGCTATGGCGCAGAAGACCTGCTCAAGCAATCGGTGCAATGCTTTCTCACAAAAAATGATACAATTCTCATTCCCTCCTACTCGTGGTGGTATTACAAACAATTAGCCGCCGAAGTCGGCTGCAAGCAAGCCGAATACCAGCTCGTTCTCGGTGACAACGGATATGAATATGATGTCGATTCTTTACTCGAACTATATTCTAGAGTCAAGCCCGCGATGGTCTTTATCAGTTCTCCCAATAATCCTACCGGTAACGCTATTTCGCCTGTCGAACTTCGCGATATACTCCTTCACTTCTCAGACTCTATCGTCGTTCTCGACGAAGCATATTCCGCTAAAAGTACCAACAGCATGATGAAAGACCTCCTGGCAGAGAATCCCAACCTCATCATCATGCGCACTTTTTCAAAATATTATGCCCTTGCCGGAATGCGCATCGGCTATGCAGTCGTCGGTGAGAAAGTCCGTGAATTCACGAAATTTACCAATCGCTACTTAGGATATAATCGACTCTCCGAGCAAATTGCCATCGCCGCGCTCGATTCTCCCGAATATTATGAAGAAATCGCCCGAAAAATGTCGGATGACAAAGAAATGATGTACGAAGAATTCTCCCGCCTCCCCGGCTGTACCGCCTACCGCTCGGTCGCAAATTTTATTCTCGTCAAAATCCCACGTTCTATCTATACTCCGCTCAATTCCTACCTTAAAAACCAAGGATTTGTCGTGAAATTCATGAATGAAGAACTCCTCAACTCACATCTGAGAATTACACTCGGAACGCAACAGCAGAATCGCACACTCATGAATGCCATCATAGACTTTTTCCGAGAATATGCACCCGAAGAGGGAATCCATCGCAGCTTTCAACCCGCATTCCATGAATTTCGCAAGGAGATTACCCATGAAGCAGCTCTTTGAAGAATATAAACGTTCGCTCAAGCTCCTCGAAATCGAGGAGCTTTTGGATGTGGCGTTCTATCGCCCACTCGCATTTGCGTTCGTCAAATCAATTTATAAGACATCCATCACGCCCAATCAAATCACGTGTATTGCCGTTGTTTGCGGAATCGTTGGCGGTAGCATGCTCTCAGTCGACACCTATCAGGCGGGCATTGTGGCTGCAATACTGTTGCCGCTCTCTATCGTATTTGACTGCGCAGACGGCATGCTGGCTCGGCTCAAGAAAAACGGCAGCACGTTCGGCCGCGCGCTCGACGGCTTGGCGGATTATATCGTCGGCGTGACGATATATATAAGTATTGCCATAGGATACGCCGGACACGAACATGCCACAGCGCTCATGTTGCTGACAGTAGCGGCAGCAATTAGTAATTCACTGCACGCGGTACTCGTTGATTATTACAGACTTCGCTTTGTAGAATATACTCGATTGTCTGACGCCGCCGTAGTCAGTACTTCTTCGGTAGAATCAAAGGAAATTACCCGCAAGGGAATACTTGAACAATTCCTTGCAATCCTTGATGCAAAGTATGCAAAAGCGCAACGGATGATTACCAAGCGAAGAACAGATACTCAACTCGTTCGTGGCGAAGAATATTACCGCAAAAACAAAACAATCCTCCGCTATTGGACCTATCTCGGTACTTCAACACAGCTTACCTCCCTTGTTGTCTGCGCCTTTATCCATCGAATTGATGTATATCTCTATGGAGTTATCATCGTCGGAAATCTCTACGCAATCGCACTTAGTATCATTCAATCACGAATTGACGCACAATTACACTTTCATTCACACATTGAGGTTGCCCTATGAAAACTGTTCTTTTAGCCGCCGGGATGTCCTCCCGCCTTCGCCCCTATACCGATAATTCTCCCAAATGCCTGCTCACAATCGGAGGCGCTTGTATGCTCGAACGCACGCTCGATAATCTCTGTCATTACGGTCTCACCGATAGTATTATCGTTACCGGTTACCGGCACACGATGATTGAGGATTTCGTGCGGAATACGTACCCTGAGCTGACAGTGACATTTGTCCACAATCCTCACTTCGAATCAACCAATAATATCTACTCACTCTGGCTGACGAAACAATATGTTGCAGGGCATGAATTGCTCTTGTTAGACAGCGACATTCTCTTTGATAAGCATATACTTGGACAATTACTTACATCGCATCATGACAACTGCATCGCAATGCGGCAAGGTATGCTCGGTGAGGAAGAAATCAAAGTGAGTATTTATCCAGGCACGGGTTCAATTAAAGAAATCAGTAAAACCATTCCCCTCACGCAAGCAATTGGCGAATCAATCGGAATAGAAAAATTTGGCGTCGAAAGCGCGCGCAAGCTCTTTGAAATAATGGACGATATGATCCTCCAGCAGGGTATGGTCAATGTGTTTTATGAAGCAGCATTTCAGCGGGCAATAACGTCCGGCATGATGGTCTATCCGGTGAATACGAATCCCTATCTCTGCGCGGAAATCGATACACTCGATGACTTTATTACCGCTGAAAATACCATCGTTCCCTTCCTCGACGCGGAACGTCATCGCCTTGTTCTCTCGGAGTAATTGTCGGTTGTCATACCTCCTCACCACTCACCATAAAGCCCTTGGATGACCTCCAAGGGCTTTTTTATTGGAATTGCTTCGATGAAACCATAGACGGACATTGGAATATACCGGAACCCTAATCATTCCATAGCGTATTGATTGAATATTCCTCGGGTAGAATTGTTCGCGCATATCGCGGATAATTATTTAGTTTCGCAATCCATGTACTACCGAGATACTTATTATGAAACTCTTGACTACTTCCACGACATCGATATTCCTGTTTTGCATACTTCTCTTTTTAGGAAGTATTTCGAGTGCGAGAGCTGCGGAATATCCGGTTCTTCCAAAGGTTTATATACCAACTACATTCAATCTTCCAACCGGTGGGCAACGCTTCATGGTGAGTACTACTTCAGAATTTAAATCCGCCTTGAATTCAGCGAATCTTGGTGATATTATTGAGCTTGAAGCTGGAAAAATATTTACCGGACCGTTCGATTTGCCAAACAAACTCTCCGGTAATGGATGGATTTACATCATTTCATCCGCCTATTCACGCCTGCCGAATCCATGCACGAGAGTGCGTCCGACTGACGCTGCCAACATGCCCAAAATAGTAGTCAACGCCGGAAGCGGAGGCACCATTAATACGAATCCAAGCGCGCATCATTACCGTTTTGTGGGAATAGAATTTGCTCCCGTTGACGGTAAATTTGTCTATAATGTCATTCAACTTGGCAATGGAGAAAAAACTGAAAATACGCAGCCAAACAATATCATCATCGACCGCTGCTATGTCCATGGCGATCCAATTGCCGGAAGCCGCCGCGGCGTGCTGATGAATGGCGCATCGATTGCCGTTGTTGACTCGTATATTTCTGATTGTAAAGAAGAAGGCGCCGATAGTCAGGCACTTGCGGGGTATAGTGGAACAGGTCCTATAAAAATTGTGAATAATTACCTCGAAGGCGCCGGTGAAAATGTGATGTTCGGTGGCGCAGACCCATCAATCCCCAACGCCGTACCCTCCGATATCGAAATACGCTGGAATACATTCTTCAAGCCGCTTTCGTGGATGAGCGAGAAATGGTCCATCAAGAATCTCTGCGAATTCAAGAACGCACAACGCGTGCTGCTCGAAGGGAATCATTTCGAAAATAACTGGCCGCAGTCCCAAAATGGATTCGCTCTCCTGCTTACTCCGCGCAATCAAAACAATACCGCTCCATGGTCTGTCGTACAAGATATCACTATACGTTTCAATACGTTCCTGAATATTGCCCAAGGATTTAATATCTTGGGAAGAGATGCGCCGAATGTCAGTCAGCGCACTGCACGAATACTGATTCAAAATAATATCGTACAAGTGACCAACCTCGGAAAAGGCGGAGATGGTAGATTATATCAGGTACTCGGCGGTCCGACGGATGTTATTTTCGACCATAATACCGGCTTCTGCACCAATGCATATTTAGTATGCGAGGGTTCGACGAAAATTGACAATTTTGTCTTCCAAAATAATATCGTCAATCATGGGACATACGGCTTTATCGGAACCGGAACTGCGTATGCCAATACAACCCTTGCCATGTATTTCAATCCGAATTGGACAATCACCTCTAATGTCGATATTGGAGGTTCAGCAACTCAATACCCTACAGGTAATTACTTCCCTTCAACAATTGCCTCCGTCGGATTTAATGATTACGCAGGCGGCGATTATCGCCTGAAGTCCGGCAGCCCGTTTAAAAATAAAGGAACCGACGGGAAAGACCTCGGCGCAGATATCGATTCACTTGCAATTGCAAGCATTTATCAGTGCGAGAGCACGTCGGGTGTCGCTGATGATTACCCACGCCAAGCAGCCGGCAGAGCAATACCGGAACCTGCCGATTCGTATGTAACTCTCTTTATTCCTAAAGCTTCAGCTCAACTCGTGCATTTTATGGTCTATGATCTTTATGGTCACTCGATTATCACCGGCAATTCTGACTCAGAAATTCTGCGAATTACTACTTCGGACCTTGCAAGTGGTATATATTTTGTACAAATAATCACCGAGAGCGGTGAGCTATCCGTCCACAAAATCGTTGTTCGGCACTAGCCGGTAGCACGGTAGCAGATAAGCAGGGCATCCGCCGCACCGAACCCAAAAAATCGTATTTTTGAACAAATTATGTACTCATGCAGCAAATTATGAAGATACTCTTTGTTCGAACGGATTTTTTCGGACCGCTCAAGACCGGCGGTTCATTCTCACATATCAGCGGTTTTTTAGACGGATTGCAGGAGCTTGGTCACGAGGTGGCGCTCACGGCATCAGCCGAGACCTTCGAACCGAATCGCTATAAATTCCACCATATTCCGTACCCGAAATTATTCAATAATTTCCCGGAAATCCCTTCGATTGCCTATAATCGAACCCTCAAAAACGCCTTGCCGCCGATTATCCAAGCCGAGAAGCCAACCTTTATTTATCAACGACATAGCGAATTCATCCACGCCACGACGACGATTGCCCGAAAGGCCGGTCTGCGGCTGATCTTAGAAGCCAACAACAGCGAGTGGTGGTGGAAGCGTAACTGGGCAAAACTATTTTTTGACAAGCTCTTACGCCGGAGTGAAGAGGTGCAGTTTCAGGCAGCCGACGCCATTATGGTCGTCAGTGATGTGCTCAAGAACGACTTAGTTCGATTATTTGAATTAGACCCGGGCAAAATTCACGTCAATCCCAACGGCGTTGATATCGAGCGATTTACCAATACCATCGATGCTCCGAAATTCTTCCAAACGCTCCGGCCCGAACTCCAATCACGCTGGCGCGGCAAAATCCTCTGCGGTTTCGTCGGCACATTCGGCGAATGGCATGGCGTAGAAGTACTTGCGCGCTCGGTCAGTCACGCTGTTCGTGAGAATCCTGCGCTGCATTTTATGCTCATCGGCGATGGGAAATTACGGGGAAGTGTCGAGAAAATTCTTGCCGATAATGGCGTTTCAGACTCCGTTACGCTCCTCGGCACAGTGAAGCATGACCTTGTGCCGTCGTATCTTGCTCTCTGTGAAATTCTCCTGAGTCCGCACACCGAAAAC
>JBPOHH010000582.1:0-3502 GCA_052035765.1 Bacteroidota bacterium | reverse complement strand
AATTCAGACGAGTGAAATATTACGATGCTGAAACAGACAAAACATTTATCTTTCTGACCAATAATATTGATTTGTCAGCATTGGAAATTGCATTACTCTATAAGCATAGATGGAAAATCGAATTATTTTTTAAATGGATCAAGCAGCACTTAAAAGTAAAGTCATTTTGGGGTCATTCAGAGAATGCTGTAAGGGTACAAATTTATGTTGCAATAATCACGTTTGTTACGGTTGCATACATGAAGCATAAATTAGAAATACCCTTGACACAATACCAAATATTACAAATATTGAGCTTAACGCTATTAAACAAAACTCCATTAAATCAACTACTTAGCGATCCTAATTTACAAAATCAATCCAACATGGAATGCAACCAGTTGGAATTGTTCTAGTTAAGATGGGATGCTAGTGATAGAGTATAAAAAAATAAAATAAAAATCCCCATTATACAGGGACAAACAAACAAAAAACACTCAAAATCAGCCAATAAAAAAGAGCTTTACTACGCTAAACATAACATTGAGTTGAATTGATGGCAGTTCGTAACTTGTTGTAGTTAAAGCTAATAAGGCGATTTTGTGTGCAAAAACCAGCGCAAAACTACAAATTAATTAACATTCTGTCAAATAAGGGATGTAGCATCAATAGCAAGGTAGATTTCTAGTAAAAGCTCCATTATCCTCAACGAAAAAAGAGGGCATCAGATAGCGAGCGAGTTGAACACTTCACATGACCGTACGGAATCAGGAAGACAGTGAGATAATAAAACAGCCCACGATGAGGGATCGTGGGCTGCTTTGTGTTGAATTTAATTATCATCGAGTATGATATCTATCTGATTTCTCAAGCGAATATCTGCAATAAAGTGTGTGTCAAATCACAAAAATTTTCAGCTTCGCTTGGTGAGATTGCTTTTCTGGAGCTTCGGTAAAGGCAAGTATTTCCATGAAGTTCGAGCTCTAAGTCGGGGAAATTTACGAGTTCATCAAGGTCTTTGAATTGTAGAAGACTCAACAGTTGATCTTTGTTCTCTGTCTGGACATGGAATTTTCTTGAAAACCTCTTACTTTGTCTAAAATCAACATCTTTTTTCAAGAAAAAATCGGCTATTTTAAAGGCAACTGTTTCTCGGCGGATGTACGTAGCGGGAAATGTGTGCTGCATCTTGAAGATACCAATAATATACTGGTCAGATTCTGAATCTACGATATGGGAAGTAGGGAATGAAGAAAAATGGGAAGCAATCGTAATATGTAAATCTATATCCGGATTCAAAGAGCGTAGCATGTGGGTAACATCTAATTGATAGAGATGGTTAGACATGGAAAATGAACTGAGGTTTCGCGAGGATACCTCCCGAAGAGTAAGATTTTCACAAAGTATAGAAAGAGATGCTAGGATGATATTGTTACGTTTTTGATCTTCGGTTCTGGACTTTTGAATATCTCTGTCACCGTCGAAGTCGTCAGAGGTGATGTTATCAGCTGGAGGAATGGGCATAGCGCCGGATTGCCGGGCTTCACCGGGTGATTCTTCTTCGATTCCCCCATCGATATCTTCATATAATTGATCGTCTTCTTCCGAAAAATCATCGACTTCGAATAATTTTTCAGCAGTGCGCGGGGTAGAATACCGATGTGAAGGATCACTAAATTCGAACTGTTTGACGGTAAATGCCGTGCAGTTAGTACCTGTAAGACTAAACCCCAAATTATGAGCAAGTCCTAAAATATCATCAGTAAGAGTATATTCGTTAATAGCAAGCCCATTCTCTTCCTGCAAATGTGAATGCCTATCCGTTGTTACTTCTCCATCAACTACCAGAAACTGTCGCTTGAGTGAGTAATTAAATTGAGAAAAGCCATAAGTACTTGAAGTCGATTGAATAATGAATGTGAGTATTTCTGTGTCGAGCTTTCGGGAAAGAACAGATATAGATTCTTCATCAGTACAATCTACCATTTCAGGGTCATGGATAATCAGCCAGTCATTGTCGAGCGAAACCCCGCGCAACACTATTTCGCGGTCAGCATAATCTGAATAATTCATAGCTAAGAACTCGCTAAAGGTTTGCGGGTCAGTGAATTCGATATCCGATTCATTATCATAATACCCAAATGTCTCGAAAATCTCAGCGAGACGACTAGAAAAATCTCCTCGGATTGCAATAGCTGAAATAGTCATAATTATATTATTTATAAATCAGTTGTAAAAAACGACGATAGCACTGTCGTTCGGTAAAAACGGTACAAACCAACTTCTCCACTCCAATAATCACGCCTTCGGATGCGCCGACTTATATGCGCTCTTCAGCCGCTCGATCGACACATGCGTGTAAATCTGCGTCGAACTCAGCGAACTATGCCCAAGCATCTCGCTCACCGCCGAAATATCAGCGCCATTATCAAGTAAGTGCGTGGCAAATGAATGACGGAGAATGTGCGGACTCTTCTGCGTCGCTTCCGTAACGCTGCTCATCGCATTGTGAATGATGGTGTACGCCACGGCGGCATTCATTCTACTCCCCTTCTTTCCCAAAAACACGTAATTCTCCGATGCCGGCGTTACAAATGTATGGCGTAGCTTGAGATACGCTGCCAGTGCCGTCATCGCCACCTCACCCACCGGCACAATGCGCTGCTTGCGACCCTTGCCCATGACTTTAACCGTAAATCCATGCGTATCAATATCAGGAATACGGAGATTGAGACACTCGCTGATCCGCAAGCCGCAGGAATAAAGGAGTTCGGCAAGGGCAGAGTCACGCGCACCCTCCGGTGTGGACGTGTCGAACTGCGAAAAAAACGCCATAATTTCCTCATGCTGAAGAAACGACGGAAGCTTTTGTTCACTTTTGGGAATTGCAATCAGGAGAGCGGGATTTTTGAAAATAATCTTCTTTTTGGCTAAAAACAGGAAAAATGACTTCACGGCAGCGATTTTGACTTTCAATGATTTCTTGACTAACCCATTGTCATGCAACCATCCTAAGAATGGACGGATATCCTCGGTGCGGATCGATTCTACATCCGGAAGTTCGTCGAATCCTTCCCGGAGAAATTCGACAAAGTCGGCAAGCGCGATCCGATACGTCTCGGTCGTGAGCCCGGAAAAGCTCCGCTCAGAGTCGCAATAGTCGAGAAATTGCCGGATAGCGTCGGGGAAGGTCATGGGGTTGCATTCAGAATTAATTTTAAAAAAGTTGTATTCTTTTTAGAATCAATTACTTGAAGTTGCACAGCATGTGTTTAATCCCCCGCCGAAGCCGGCGACCCCTTTATCAAGGGGTCAAAGAGAAAAAACGTCCCCTTGATAAAGGGGAAAATGTTTGCGAAGCAAACGAAGGGGATTAACCGCCATGCTGGTTAACTACAGTAACTCACACCTTATCAAGAGCTTGCTCTATATCAGCAAGCAAGTCTTCCACATCTTCAATTCCGCAGGAAAGCCGCACGAGACCATCGGTCACACCAAGTTGGTCGCGCTTTTCTTTGGGAAT
>JBPOHH010000763.1:0-2359 GCA_052035765.1 Bacteroidota bacterium | reverse complement strand
CGTAAATTCGCAGAAGGGTTTATTGCAGCATCCTTCCAACCTGTTTATGTTTTCAAATACAACTGAATTTACTCGCGCCGAATTAACAGAACTCTTCGGTAGCGACAGCGTTTTTCTATTGCCGGAGTTTGCCCGCGGTGTGTCAACCGATACGCGCACACTCATCGCCGGCAATATCTTCATTGCCCTGCGCGGTGAACGTTTCGATGGGCATGACCGGCTCGGAGACGCAATCGCAAAAGGCGCGGCAATACTTATTGTTGACAAGGAGTTATCCACAGAACACATGAGTTATCCACACATTACTGTGGGTAACACTCTCCACGCACTCGGACTGCTTGGTCAGTTCCACCGCAAGCGCTTCTCTATCCCCGTGCTTGCGATTGCAGGCGCAGCCGGAAAGACGTCCACCAAAGACCTCACTGCCCATGTACTTGGCACGAAATTCAACACGCTCAAGACGCGCGCTAATTTCAACAATCAAATTGGAGTGCCGCTGACCTTGCTTGAGCTCACGCCCGAACATCAGGCAGCGGTCATTGAAATCGGTACGAACGAACCCGGTGAAATTGAAATCCTCGCCCGCATGACAGCGCCTACCCACGGACTCATCACCAATATCGGCAAGGAACATCTCGAAAAACTTATTGATCTTGATGGCGTCGAACGCGAGGAAACGGCGCTCTTTCGCTATCTGCATGATTCAGGAGGAATTGCTCTTGTAAATCTTGATGATGAACGCCTGAAAAAATACCGCGACACCACGCCCGGAACGATTACCTTTGGCATCGACAGTTCGGCGACCGTTGCCGCAAGCGTTCATTTTACCTATGAATTACATCCTATCCTCACCTTTACGAATCGTTTTGAAGTTGAATTCCCGGCGTTTGGCTATGCAGCAGCGCTCAATGCTATCGCAGCCGTCGCAGCAGGCGTGGCAGTCGGTATGACGAGCGCCGAACTCACCGAAGCCCTCGAAAGCTACGAGCAGCCGCCGGCACACGGTTATGGCCGGATGAATGTCGAGCAGGTGCAGGACACCATACTTCTCAATGATTGCTATAATGCCAATCCCGACTCGATGCGCATCGCTCTTAAAACGCTTACCCTCTTCCCGGCCGTCGGCAAACGTATTGCAGTGCTCGGCGATATGCGCGAACTCGGCGCAGCAGCCGCGGAAGAACACGCAGCGCTCATCACCGAAGCTGCAGAATGCACCGATATTCTCCTGCTCCTCGGCGATGAAATGCTGAGTGCGGCGCAGGGCATCACCAGCACGGCGATCTGCATGAATTCCAAGCAAGAGTGTATCGATTATCTCCTGACTCATCGCGCAGAAGGCGATGTGATATTGGTGAAAGGTTCGCGCGGGATGGCGTTGGAGGATATTATTGAGGGAATTGTAGGCGCGCGGTGAAGCCCCTAGTAGATCAATTGCCGAACACATCTAAATAGTGTTGTCGATGATTGTATTTTGAATTTGCTTCTTCCTCTGTAGGAGCGAATTGCATTCGCCCAAACCCGTGCACGACAGGGCGAATGCTATTCGCCCCTACGGTACAATTCTCAAATCAATAAAACATAGCAATACACAATCAATTATTTTATTCATTAACCCAATAATCCTATCGAATAATGCTGTACTATCTTGCACAATGGCTTCGTACTACCTTTGACCCTCCGGGATTTGGCGTGTTTCAGTATGTTAGTTTTCGGGCGGCGGCGGCGGCTATTACGGCGTTGCTGATTAGCTTTATTGTTGGTCCGAAGATTATTGCGCTTCTCAAGCGGAAGCAAATTGGGGAAGCAGCCAAGAGTGAATTGCAGGGCACGGGCAATCACGCGCTCAAAGCGGGCACGCCGACAATGGGCGGCTTGATTGTGCTCACGGCGCTGCTGGTGCCGACGCTTTTGTGGGCGAATATCTTCAACATGTATATTATCCTGATTGTTATGGTGACGGGTTCGCTCGGGGCAGTCGGCTTTCTCGATGATTACCTCAAGGTAATTAAGAAGCTGCGCAAGGGGCTCATCGGGCGGTATAAAATTATTGGTCAGGTGGCAGTCGGACTGATGGTCGGATGTTCGATTGCCTTTTTCCCCGAATGGTTTTCTACTGTCTTCAGCAGTATCAATATGCTGACGACGGTGCCATTTGCCAAGAATATTAATCTTGATTTCGGGTATTGGTATATTTATATTCCGGTGGTGATTTTTATTATTACTGCTACGTCGAATGCGGTGAATCTCACCGACGGGCTCGACGGACTCGCGATGGGAACGGTGGGAATTGTCGCTCTGGCGCTGGCGGTGATATCATACGTGTCGGGGAATGCAGTGTTTGCAGGGTATTTGAATA
>JBPOHH010000394.1:0-3005 GCA_052035765.1 Bacteroidota bacterium | reverse complement strand
CGCATGATCTTAGCGTGGTAAAATTCATCAGCGACCGGATCGCGGTGATGAATGCCGGGAAAATCGTCGAGCTGGCAACATCGAATGAAATTTACTCCAATCCGAAAGAAGAATACACGCGCAATCTCATCAGTGCGATTCCCAAGGGAACGATGGAGGATATTTTGCGGAGACGGCGGGAGAAGGCGGCGTGAAGGTAAGGAGAATGCTCTTCTCAATACTCTGATAACCGAATGATAATGATAGAAATATACCCAAAGTATGTCAACATTGTTTCTTTAATCTGATACTTACATTTTCGTATGGTCTATAGTTTCCAACTTACGGATGTCGTGCCCGGGCTAAGCTTTGACGTAGAACTTGAGCCGAATAAACAAGTATATTGTTTCATCGGTAAAAATGCAGTCGGAAAAACTAAAATGCTCGAAAATGTAGCAAAATCAATGCTGTATTGCCATACTATATTTAACCAAAATAACAGGAGAAGTGGAAAATATTCCAGTTATATTCTTAATCCCAAAATTAATGCAGAATTCCAGTCAAAAAGTTTACAACTTCCTAAAGCAATTACGCTAAATAAGCTACATGTAAAAAAAGATGAAGATAAATGGACAGTTGCAGAATTCAAGCAAATTCCCCAAGTACAACCCAAAAATTTTAGTATCGATATACCTGAAATATTTATCAATGCACGTGGACGAGGATATATATCTGAGACAAAAATCGAAGGAATACCGCTCCCAAATGATGTTGAAGGTCGATTTATAGATGCCTTTAATCAATCTTTTGCCGCAATGAATACGGAAGAAGTGCTTGGACAAGATATTATCATGTGGTTTTTGCAACGAATTGGCTTAAATCGGAGTTTTGTAATCGGGTGGGAAAACTTTATCAATGAAGTAGTTATAATTCTCGAGCTATTGCAATATTTAGAGCCAAGTCAAAAACTTATTTTTGAAAATGGGAATGGTAAGGAAATTAGTGTGCATTACCAAGATGGTAAATTATTTATCGGCAAACTCCCCATCTCCAATCTTTCCACCGGATTTGCATCTATCGTGCGCTTATTTCAAGGAATTATTGCCGGATTTGGCGGATGGCAGGTAAATGTAGCTGATTATAAAAATATAGAAGGTGTTGTATTCATTGATGAAATTGAAGCACATTTACATGCCGAGTGGCAGTCCAAAATCATCCCTCTCTTAAAGCGATTTTTCCCGAAAACAACGTTTTTTATAGCCACCCATTCTCCGATTATCGTCGCAAGTACAGAGCGTGACGAAGCATACGAACTCGTTCGGGAAGATGATGATATAGTCCGAGCGCATAAACTTGGAAATCCACGAGAATGGTACTTGGCGGATGTGTATGAGCAAGCATTCCATGTTAATTTAGATGATTTGGAAAATGACTCAAAAGTAAATAGTGCAGAGCCATCATTGTCCGACATGCTCAATCAATTCAGCACATTTGTAAAATCATACCAACGCGATAAATTAGAAACGATTAAGGCAGATATTGAGAAACTGTACGAATTAATTATCTCAAGTATTCCTGAAAATGACCCGCGCCGACATTCTATAGATTCATTAAAGGGTTTGGTACGATGAAGCGACTCGTTCGTGCAGACCCGCCGGAAAGTTGGGATGGTAAGAACCCGGGAGCCAAAAGTAGAATTTTCGGTTGGTACGAATCTGTGTTGACAAGCAACAATATTCCATCTCGTTGGATTACCGAAGATGTCGATGATGAGGGTGACTCTATAGTTCGTAAGCATCTACTTGACATGACGCGGAATTGTTGCGCATACTGTGGAAAACGAATTTCACGGGAGTGTGAAATTGATCATTATTTACCCAAGAAAGCGTTTCAATTCGTAGCATATTGCTGGTACAACTACTTACCTGCTTGCAAGTCTTGTAATGGCTCTAAGCTAAATTATATTCCACCTTCCTTAAACGGTACACAAATTATAGATTCTATTCTGCAGGACGACAGTCGATTTCAACGAGATAGTCACCTTGTCTATGACGAGAATCTGTTTGCTGCTATAGAAGAGAGATTGTTTCATCCAATGATTGATGAGCCAGGTGAGCATTTTAGTTTTGAAACGCTTGAGTTACGAATTCGTTCAAAAGGTTCCGAAATTGGTACTATAACTGTAGGAAGGTTGTTCAAGAAGGAAAAACGTTTTGCAGAAGAAATTCTACCACTTATAACCTACATTGAGCTTCAATTACGTGCAGGAGTTACTTCCGAGAAATTAATAACTGAATTCTCGGCGGCTGTTGGCTACGAGTTTATTATTCGTGAAATTGTCGAATTTTACGCTGAATTTGACTGGAACAATTGATTGTACTTTATGGAAAATATCTCCTCCTCGCGAAAAGAATATTTTGAGCTGTCGAAGCACTCGGTAGTGCAGTTTCTGGTGCTTGGTGCACTGCTGGTAGGAATCGCATTTGCCTTGCAGGTGTACGTGGCTATACCGGCGATGGATATGTTTTTTCGTGAGTTTCTTCATACGGATGTTATCAAGGACGGCGCGACGGTCGAGTATCGGATTTCGGATGATGCCAAGCCCGAAATTATCCCGACGTCGTATTATTACCGATGGGCAATTGTAGATAATCGAGCAGTCGAAGAGAAGCTGCACCCTGAAGCGCGGTATTTATTCAACCCCTTTCTCTCGCTTTTGCCGATGATTCTCACCCTTGCATCGGCGCTTGCCGTGGGATGTTCGGCGCTGCTGCCGCAGTCATTGGGATTGCTCCGGCAGAAGATTGAACGTGAAATTGTCAACTCGCTCGACCGTATTGCACGTAGTATTTATGGCGAGCATACCGATGAAGAATTACAGGGAATTATCCAGCATTTACTCACCTCCGATATCCGCGGACTCCATGATTATGCAGAGGCAATCGGTGTGCAGTATAATGAAGTCGAAACGCTGCAGCGTGCCGTTCGGTGGCAGCAATCGTCGGGTATGACAAGATTATTCCGCG
>JBPOHH010000685.1:0-1849 GCA_052035765.1 Bacteroidota bacterium | reverse complement strand
GAAATTGCCCGCGATATTATGAGTGATACGATCCTCGTGTGTTTGGAAGAATTCGACACGCTCAAGGACAGGCAGGCAATGCTGTCGTTTTGCTTTACGGTCGCAAGCCGGATATATAGGGCACAGTTCGTACGCCGGAAATTCTGGGGTTTGTACGAAGAAGAAATCGCGATAGAAATACCTGACTCCGCCGCATTGCCCGACCTCCAAGCCGATGTGCGCCTGCTCTACGAAGCGCTCGACACATTACCCCTGAAAATCAAAGAAGCGTTGATATTATTTGAGATAGCGGATCTTCCGCTTGAGGAAATTCGCCGCATTCAGGGAGGTTCGCTCAGCGGAGTGAAGTCCAGAATCGCCCGCGGTCGCACTCGCCTCGGCGAGCTGCTCGGCGCGCATGCGCCCTACGAACAAGAAACACTACTCGCACGAGGTATAGAATGAAATCGCACAACAAATTGACGGATTATTATTTTACAGCCGCGAAAAATGACGACGCAGAATTTACTCACAGCGAACTCGAGCGCGTGGTCGAATCTGCCGAAGATAATTCGCGCATCGAACCTAATTACTTTACAAAACAAAAACTACGGAGAATTATTATGCTATCGCTTCTTCCCCTTGCCGGCACAATTGCCGCTACATTCCTTTGGCTTTCTGCGCCGACAGCGCCGCAAGCCACGCAGAAAGAACGCGTGAGTACGCCACCGGCGAATCCAGCCAAACAGACTACTGTACCTTCAACAGTACAAAGTGAAAAAAAACTAGCTCCATTGCAACACCTACCTACACTTCAAACGCTGTCAAATTTGCATTCGAAGGATAAAGCTGATAAACTGAGTGCCCTAAATATTCAAGGTATTACAGCTGTTAATCTCATGGAAAATGAACTCGGTGGACTCGGCATCACCGTCAACAAGGATTGTGGTATCTCGGTGAGTAATGGTGTGATGATAGGCACGTTCTATAAGAGTATGCCGCCGCTGAAAGATGGAAGCAAGCAATTTGAGGTGAAAGCGCCTAATCTACATCAACTATACACGCACTGGGAATTGCCTTCCTCTCCATCCTCGGTCGCTCCTAAAATCCATCCTTTATTGGTGACTACTATACAGGGAGAGATACTCTCTGATGGACTTGGCGCGCTCGTAGAAAATGAACGAAGTAATGAAATTAAAAAAGAGATAGAGCCATCTACCGTGCAAAATTCGAATTCAAAGCAGCAGGTTGCTGTATTCCTTTACCCCAATGACTCCAGTATGACCGATGAGGCATTTCAGCGTCGTTACCATTCGCTGTTCGAACTCAATACGAAAGACTCGAGTTTGACGATGGAGAATGTCCGTAAAATTTTAGGAGATACTGCCGATCGTTCTGTGATAATTAAGCAGGTAACGCAAGCTGATATCGAGCAAATGGAACGAGAAACGAAAGTTCGAGCAGAAAAAATCAACGAATATCTGCGGCTTAATAAGCTCGTTGCAGTCAGAGTAAATGCGAATTGTCAACATGCTTCTGTCGTATTATGGTATGCGCCGACACAGGATTTCATCAACAATCTTCCTGAGCGATATAGAGCAGGTTTGTATAAAGAAATGCTGGGGAAAGACTATATGTCGGTGACAACGGATACGCTATGGTTAGTAACCGATACTGCGCAGGATAAGCCCCAAACCGGGTGCGAATATTCAGACATTTGCCGTGCGACCTCCGGTGCAGTGCTTGAAAGTAATGTCTTCCCGAATCCTGCTTCGGAGAAAATTAGTCTCACCTTCCGCCTGAATGCTGACCGCAGATGTACATTTTCGCTCCATGATTTGAATGGAATATACATCAAAGATCTCGGTAC
>JBPOHH010000066.1:0-5753 GCA_052035765.1 Bacteroidota bacterium | reverse complement strand
TACGGATAATCCACCCGTGAATCATACAGATAGCATTCCGGCAGTTTACCGCTCGGGTCATAACCGAGGACGAAGATTTTGCCGGTGCGCAAGCGTAAGAACAAAGCGAGTTTTTTGGCAATTGGTGCTACTGAGTATTCGAAAATTCTATTAGGTATGACTTGCTGAGTAGTAAAATCAAATACTGAAAATGCAACCGCACCAAAACCTTCGCTCATGACAAAGCATTTGTTAGAAGGGAATACCACTGAACCCTGACTGACGCCATAGCCGTCGGTCGTGAGATTGGTGTTGATGGCATTCCATGAATTGGTAGCATAATCATAATATTGATATGGACTTGAATATTGTGTTCCATTCGATTTTTCATTCCCTTTGACGAGGATGTATGCTTTGTTGTCGTCGGTAGCAACGAGATCGATAACCGATTTTCTGCTCAGCATTCGGCTTGTCTTGTAGCTCGGATAGAGGAAGCAATAATCGGTTGGTGTCGTGCTGCCGCTACCTTTACCGCCGCAAACGAGCACTTCACCATTAGCTAAACGGACGCACCGCGCGGAGGTCGCATCATACTTGTTGCTTACCTTCTCGGTGTAGGTATCGCTCCAGGGATTCCACACATAATGATAATCGGTTGCCAGAATAAATACCGTACCGTCAGGCAAGAGGCAGCAGTCTTGTATCGGCGAACGGTCGGTGAATGAGGCCGGATTGTATTTCATCTCCCAGGTCTTGGTCGTAGGATTAAAAATACTGAAATAAAAAAGCCCTTCATCGAGTGATACACCATCTGCCGTGATTCCGTATTTGAAAAATACTCTGCCGTCATTGAGCAAAAATATCTTGTCCTGCGATTGCGTACCCTTGATAAGCGGCGGTAATTCTGTCCATTTTTTCGTGGTAGTGTCGAATATTTCCGATGGGAGCAGTCCCCATTTTCGACTCATATCGTCATAGGTATATCCGCCTGCTACAAGGATGGTACCATTGGTGAGTTCGACGGCTACACGATTAAATTTACCCGAACCGTAATTACGATGCAATGGGCTTGGAAGGGGAGTCATACCCTTGGACATGACGGCCGAGGAATCTATCGGGGTATCAGTGGGAGGAATCGAGGTCTTGCTGCAGGAAGCGAGAAGAATTGTGAGAACGATCAGGAGAACAGAGCGCATGTCATTTGCCTTTCGGAAGTACACTTTTAATTTATACAAAAATACGATGTTGCTGAAAATTTGCATCATAAGATTACCAGTACCACACGCGTCGAAGAGAAAAATCAATCGCATACTAAAGTTCATGGGTAAAGATGGATGAACCTTTGCAAGGCAAAAAGCTAACCGTTCACCGTTACTCTGCGTATCAAGCACTCTTTACCTATGGAAACCTTACGTCGCATAGTTCAAAAAATCATCACATATAGTATTTTTGAAGAATGATAATCGATTTCCTCAATCTTAACACTTACTCTTATGACTAATCTTGCTGTAAATATTGATCATATTGCTACCTTGCGTGAGGCGCGGGGTGGTACCGAACCCGAACCTATCACCGGTGCTTTACTTGCAGAGCTTGCCGGTGCAGTAGGAATTGTCTGCCATCTCCGCGAAGACCGCCGCCATATTAATGACCGCGACCTGCGTCTGCTCAGAGATGTCATTCATACTAAATTAGACCTCGAAATGGCAGCGACCGAAGAAATGCTCACCATCGCACTCGATGTGGTACCGGATCTGGTGACCTTCGTTCCCGAAAAACGTGAAGAACTCACCACCGAAGGCGGACTTAACGTCGCCGACAATATCCATTATTATACAAATGCAACGGCAATTATGCGGGAGCACGGAATAGAAGTCAGCTTTTTTATCGAGCCGAGCGAAGAGCAGATAGAAGCGGCTGCGACGGCGGGAGCGGATATCATCGAACTCCACACCGGCATCTATTCCAATGCCATTACGGCCGCCGAGCGTGACTTCGAGCTGCGTCGCCTTCGTGAAGCAGCCGAAATAGCCGCCGAAGCCGGACTGAGAGTCACCGCTGGCCACGGCTTAGACTACCGCAACGTTCGCCCAATTTGCCAAATACCGAATATGGAAGAAATTAGCATCGGTCATGCAATTATCGCGCGTGCTGTTTTTGTGGGAATGGATCAGGCAGTAAAGCAGATGATTGCTGCAATGCGCGGGTGAGGCATACTGTAGGGGCGAATTGCATTCGCCCGACCCTAGCACGACTAGGAGGAATGCAATTCGCCCCTACGCCCAATTCTTAATGGTTCACAAAATTATCTTCTAAAACAAACAAAGGGTGTTCAAGTACTTGAACACCCTTTGATATATGATGAAGCTCAAACTGAGAACCGAGCCCCTTTTCGTTATTGTCCGTTGACCCTTTAGCGGCTTCCGTTGCTACGTTAAACTTGAATTCCGATGTATATCGACGGCGTTGCTTTGATATAAATCTCTCCCTTTTTTCAACAAATATACAACTTGTTTTTGTGTCTAGTTTTTGGGGGAAGCCACATTAAAGCTAGATTAAAACAACCAGCAGTACTTATAAAGTGTTATAAAAAAAGGCAGTTGAACAACTGCCTTGATTTTGGAAATACCGCATAAATTGTCACAGAACCTACTGTATTTAATTTATTCTTCTTTCTTTAAAGTAAAGAGATAATTAATTCCGATCATAAGGGATGCCATTCTTGGACTTCTATTGTAATATGCCCCTGATAGAGGATCTATCTCGACTTGCCTTAGCATATAGCCACCTAGAATAGTTAAATTTAGAGTACCTAGTTCGTTTTGAAACAATGGAATTATTCCTCCTATCCTAACTTCAGCATTTGTTACCATATCTTCACCCGTGGTTGAAGTTATAACAAAGGTATTTGATAAGTTTCTAATTGACCAACGAATTGGAATTCCAATATTTAGACCTAAAATAAAATTACTATATATAAAATTAGGATTGATTATAAAATAGTTGTATTCGCCAACGAATGAGTCATCATTATTTACACCATTATATTGATCAGAATATGTAGAATATCCTAAATCTAAGGAAGATGCGATTGCATCTTTATGTGATAAAGGAAGATAAAATATAGCACCAAAATCGGGAATTCTATTTAATGTTAACTTTTGAGTTCTGTCATCTGGAGATTTCTCGTGTTGTGTAGTATTTACAGAAATTTTTGTACCGATATATGGTCCTAAGCTCATTGACTGAATACTTTGAGCTCTCATACAATGTACACTAAACATAGTGAAAAAAAACAATACAATTATTTGTTTCATATTAACTATCAAAAGATTAATAAAACCATACAAGTATTATAATTACAATACAACAAATAACAAGCATATAACAACTATCATTCATTTCTTTCAAAGATAATACAACACTTAATGCAAAACTACACTTAATGCAAAAAAACGCTAAGATTAATTAACACAGACTGATCTTTCCCGGTTCAGTTGACAGTACGAAGAGTGAGTTTTTGTTGATTATACAATTGATTCTCGAATTGTACCGGCATCATGTAATCAATGGTTGAATGCAAGCGCTGCTGGATATAAAATATTTCGATATATTCAAAGATACAAAGTTCGACTTCTTGACGCGTTGCAAATTGGCGTTTTTCAACTACTAACAAAAGTAGAATTTCTGTCCAGTTTTAAAGGGGGGCGGTACACTATGCGCGACATATTTCTACTGAGGTTTATCCTCTTTGCATGTAACTGCAACGTGTTAAAATAGAATCACTTACCACTTTTGATTAATCTGCTGAAGCCATTCCTGTGCCGGCAGATAGCCGAAGCGTGCTGCGGTCTGGAAGTATTTGATTTTATTAGCGAAGCGCGTATCTTCATCCAAACTAAGCTGTTTGCCGGTGATGAGTCCGAGAGCATAGAATGCTTCTGCGTAGCGCGGATTGATGGTAACGGCAATTTTCCAATGCTGGATAGCAGATGAATCTTCTTTATGCTTTTCGGCGATGACGCCGAGGCAATAATATGCTTCTGCGTACTTTGGGTCGAGATCGATAGCGCGATTCCAGTATCCTGCCGCGCTGCTGTCATCACCGATAGTGCTGGAGATGAGTCCGAGATTATAATAGATGACGGGGTCTTTCGGGTTAATTCTCGCTGCTTCGCCGAAAGAAGCAAATGCGTTCTTTGTATCTCCCTTCGAAGAATAGGCAATACCCAGATTATAATATGCTTTACTATAATTAGGCAATAATTGCACGGCTGTTTTGTATTCTTCGATTGCCTTGTCGGTCTCTTTCTTGGCATAGTACATAATTCCCAAATGATAATGGGCTTGCGCGAATTTCGGGTCTTTGCTGATGGCGAGCTTGTATTGTTCGATGGCTTTATCCTGCATTCCTTTGGTCGCATACAAAATCCCGAGATTATTATACGCTTCGACATAGTCCGGCTTCAGGAAAATTGCCCGCTGATATGCTTCTATAGCCAGCTCAAATTTCTCCGAATAGGCATAGCTGTTCCCGAGATTACGCCATACATCGGCATTATCGGAATTAATGGCACTTGCAGCTTTCAGGGCTTCAATTGCTTTGGAATAGACACCGATTTTGTTGAATGCAATCCCGAGATTTATATGAGCATTCATGAAGTCCGGCTTGAGCTCTACCGATTTCCGAAAGGATTCGATTGCTTTATAATCTTCTCCGATAGCATTATAAGCAATGCCTAAGTTGTAGTGGGTGGTAGGGTTATCAGGATTCTGCTCAATGGCTTTGAGAAAGGTCTCGACGGCTTTGTTGTATTGTCCCTTTGAGGAATAGGCATTGCCGAGATTAGAGATCGCGTCAGAGTAGTTTGACTTTAAGGTGAGTGCTTTTTCGTAACACTCAATTTCTTCGTCAAATTTCCCGAGAGTCCCATAACATATTCCGAGGTCATTATACGCCTCGGCGGTCGATTTGAGTTCGATGGATTTCTGATACACCGGAATAGCCTCACTGCATTTTCCCTTCGTAGCAAGTGCAATGGCCGAGCGGTGGAGTTCTTCCGCAGTTTGTGCTTGCGTTTGCGTAACAGATGCAGCACCAATCATCAATGCAAAAAGAGCGATGAATTTATTCATAAATCTGTAAAAATAGAAGAGTTGTACATAATTATAAAGGACGGAAACGAGCGTTTCCGCAGTTTCCCGCCCTTTGAAGAATTTCCCGACGAAGTATTGCACCTGAATTACCAGGACAAATTGTTTTGTTTGAGGAGATTTTGTGCCGGCGGATACCCTAATTTTGCTGCCATTTGATAATTTGCAATAGAGCTTGCCTGATTGCCGAGCTTGCCATAAACCACTGCAAGGTTATTATAAGCAACGGCATAGCCTTTATTTACCTGAGTAGCTTTCGTAAACGATTCAATAGCAGGATTGAATTGATTCGAGAAATAATAAAAGAGTCCGAAGTTGTTGAGTGCTTCGACAGAATTGCCTTTTTTATTGTAGCAGACACCCATCTCAAAATATGCAGACGCATAGTCACCTTTAATGGCTGTTGCCTTGGTATATGCATCAATTGCCTTGTCAAAATCATTCATTTTTGAGTATGAATTACCCATATTATAGAATGCCTCGACGAAATTAGGCATTATCTTCAACGCCTGATTAAACGACTCAATTGCTTTAGAATAATCACCCTTAGCATGATAAGCAACGCCAAGATTATTGTGACCGAGCGCGGAATCCGGCTTTACTTCAATCGCTTTTTTATA
>JBPOHH010000272.1:0-3496 GCA_052035765.1 Bacteroidota bacterium | reverse complement strand
CTTTATCAGTACCACGCACAAGTGCAATATCATAACTATCATTCGGTACGTAAATAATCTCATTTCCGGTATTACCGTCCGCATTGAAATCACCATCAACAGCATAGGTAAACGAAACACCAGAATTACCTTCGTAGAAAAATGATATCGAAGTAGCAAAGTTTTTGGAGTACGAGTACTTATACGCGAGGTTTGCAATAACTCTATTGGGTATATCGAATAATGAACGTGTCAACGGTGCTTGATTAGGGTTGTCTCCAATATAATTAAACGCCCATTGTGACAGTGCCTGACTCGATGTACCGCTGTTTTGATCTTTTGCACCACCCATTGTATAGGCAAGACTCGCAAAAAATCCATTGTCAAATTGTTTTTGAAGCTGAAGGGAAATACTGTATTGATACCCTTCACTGGTATTGGAAAGAACTATTGCATTGGTAATTGGTCCGGCGACTGAGCCCACCTGCAGCCGTCGGGTTGTATTTCTTCCACTGTATGTTCCATACACTCCTCGTCCACCGGGGAGCTTCGCCCCAAGAGCGTTCGTATCTAATCTGTCACCCAAATTTGCATCGGTATAATAGATGTCATTGAGAGTTTTTGAATAAATAGCGTCTATTGTTCCGGTAATACCCCAGGGAAGTTCCTGGTCAATTCCAAGATTCAATCGTGCTATCTGTGGCATTTTAAAACCACTTGAGGTTACATCAATTTCGGTAGCCGTTCCTGCTCTTTTCAAAAATGCCGAATCACGGGGATTTAAACTTTGATTGAATCGAATCGTGTCCTGCGGTCTTGTATTGAGGTTGAGCCGTGCGAACTCTACACCTGTATTCCCGAATTGATTCGAGATCCACACATAGGGAACACGGCCGGTAAATATTCCTGCGCCACCACGCAGAATTGATGTTTTATTACCACTTACATCGTAATTAAAACCTACTCTCGGTGAAAAAAGGAGCGTCGATTTCGGTACTTCGTTTGTTTTCAATCCAAACGTCGTTGCAGGATTATTCTTAAATGCAAGTGTATTTGAGTTATACTTGATGGTATCTGCCGCAATATTATAGGCCGGCTTGTCATTTATAACAGGCATATCGGCCCGAATTCCGATATTTAATTTCAGATTTGACATCACAGACCATTCATCCTGAAGATATAATCCAAGCTGCATCGCTCCGAATTCAGCGGCAAAATCCGGGTCAACTCCCGGGCGGGCAAAACTATAGACAAGATTACCGGCGACACCATTACGGAAATCATTCAGCGTGTTAAAAGTATAGGTGCCGTAATAGTCACGGATAAATAAGTTTTTGAATTTGAATATTTCGTTTTGGGTACCGAGCGTAAAAATATGGTCTCCCGAGAGATACGACAGATTGTCCGTAATTTCAATCACTGATTGCGACAGCTCGTTTTTATTAGAGAAATTTTCAGACCCGGCTGTAATACTTGCTGTTCCCATTCTCGCATCTCTCACAATAACCGTCGGGAAAGGATCACCGGTAATTTCACGATTATCATTAATATTTGTGTATCCGACAATGAGTTCATTGGTCATATCGGTGCCTATTGTACTGTTGAGCTGCACAACACTCGAGCTCACCGTGCTCTTGATATTGTAGTTACGACTGCTGAATAGGACAGAACTTATCCCCGGAATAAAAACATCATTTGAAGCATTTACATAGTTTTGTCGGAACGTAAGCTTATGATTATCCGAGATATTCCAGTCAAGCCGTGCAAATAATTTTGTGCTCGGTCGCTCTGCTTCAAAAGTACCGGTCGAACCCGGATTATAATTGTAATTGGTTTGGAGAATTTGACCTACCGTATCAGCAATCGAACGGATGATAGCGGATGCAGAATTTTGAGAGAAGGCTATGTTTTCAAAAGGCTGCTTCCTTCCGGTCAATTCAGCATTCACAAAAAAGAAAAGATTATTGTCAAGAATCGGACCGCCTAATCGAAAACCAAGTTGATATTCATTGAAATTTGCGAATGGTGTTTTGACGGTTGAATCTATATACGAACCGATAATCGGCGCGCCGGATGCATCTTTTGCAATGTTATACCGGGTGGCATTGAGATCACCGACCATGCTTTGGTTACGCAAAAAGTAATATGCCGAACCTTCAAATTTATTTGTACCACCTCGGGTTACTGCATTAATACCACCACCTGTAAAGCGACCTTGCCGCACATCGTACGGTGAGATTACCACTTGAAATTCCTGAATTGCATCCAAACTTATCGGATTAGTTTGTGTTTGGCTGCCGGGCGTACCTGATGCACCCAACCCAAACAGGTCAGAATACTGAGTACCGTCTATTTGGATGTTGTTGTACCGATTATTTCGACCTCCGGCAGAGGTCCCACCGTTGGTACTCGTCATTTGTGGGCTGAATTTAGTAAAATCCAGGAAACTCCGTGAAATTGTAGGAAAAGACTCTATCTGTTCCTTCGAAACATTTTGTGTCGCGCCTGTTCTTCCACTACTCAATACTGTGTTTTTCTCCGCAACCACTTCGATCACGTTCGTTTGGATATTTGCCTCAGATAAAGTAAAATTGATGGTTAAATTTTGGCTGAGACTCAAGGTAATCGTATTCTGTTTCTCAGATTTATAGCCGACCAAGGACGAAGTAACGCTATATGGCCCCCCGACACGTAACCCCTGAATATAATACCTACCTCCTGTCATTACTATTGCCCCGTATTTTGTTCCCGTAGGCTCATGCAAAGCAACTACCGTCGCACCGACTAGACCTTTGCCTGATTTATCTTTCACCACCCCGTTAATTGCGGCTGTCGTAACTCCTTGAGAAAGAGCAATACTGCCGTTCATCACCAAAGTGAGCAGCATAACAATTCTGTAAATAATCTTCATTCGAATTCCTTAGATATGTTCATAAAAAAGACTCACAAAATTACTCTGCACTATTGGTGTTATTTTTTTATGATTTCATAAAAGTATCTGCTCATCTGAAATTACACCGGGAAACATGACCGGTACTCCGAGCTCAATTCTATGAAAATATTACAGATTAGAGACTAATAAAAAATAGAATCCAGAGTTGGTATTACGATTACTTAACTTCAGGGAGATACTACCGAATACAGCATCGCATGAATATTTTACATCAATTTCTAACTCGTAGGTAGAAGAGTTTTTTAAATCAGGTACGCTGATAGTGCATTGCATTGCGTGAGTACATTAATGTACAGAATGGTAAAGTGCAGAATTCTCCAAAAAAACAGCTCCTCAAGTGAATTGTCTGCAAAATATATTTACCTTCCCAAGTGTATCGCGCCAATACAATGCCCTCAGTTTTTGGGTAAGCTCATCACCTTCCTGAGTCTCTTGCGATGTAGCGAGGGGCTCGATAATGAAGAGCTCTCCATATAAGATTTTTCAGTATTTTTGTGCTATAATTTCATGGATTTATCGATGAAATTCCATCCTTTATCCTACGGTTTCGCATGGCGTAAGAAT
>JBPOHH010000730.1:0-1989 GCA_052035765.1 Bacteroidota bacterium | reverse complement strand
ATCTCGTCGTCGACTGTCGTCGGTATGCAGGGATTTCTCAACAACAACTACGGTATTTCAATTGAAAAAGACAGCTTTCCTTCGACTTCGATTACGTCCATTGGTTCGGGTAACAGATATGTAGGCGGCACCGAAACGTTCGGTGATTCACGTTCGGCAGGACTCTTTGTTCAGGAAGAATTATCCTTGGATGATACGTATTTTTTCACCCTCGGACTCCGGAATGATTATGCCAGCGCTATCGGTAAAGATGCTGCAAGTGTCTTTTATCCCAAATTCACCGGCGCGATACGGCTCGATCGTGCACTGGAATTACCTCAGGATCTCAATATTGTCAAATTGCGCTTTGGGTATGGTGCCTCCGGTATCCTGCCCGGGCCACTCGACGGCACTTCTCTTCGATGGGGTGTGGTACAATCCGGGCATGGTGCCGGCGCTGTCATTACTTCTCTCGGCAATCCTGTACTGCAACCGGAAACAGTACAGGAAATCGAAATCGGGACCGAGATTGAGCTGAATAATGCATACGGGTTAGAAGTCACGTACTTCCGCCAATTTGCCGCTAATTCCATCTTTGCCCGTCAGCAGGCACCATCGGTAGGTCTGCCTGATCCGTTTCAAAATGTCGGCAGTATTGTCGGCTCGGGTATCGAAGCCAATATCTATGCAGAACTCCTCCGAACAGAAGATTATCAGTTGAATCTCAATTTAATCTATAATCATGCGACCAATGAAGTAACCGATTTAGGAGGCGCTGCACCAATTATCAGCAGCGAAAATGTGGTCATGGAAGGATTTTCCAAAGGTGAATTTGTGTCCTTTCCTATCATAGGCGCAATCTACGAAGCAGACGGTACGTACAGAGGTCCGAAGCTCGGCACCGAACGTGTCTCCTTCGGGAAATCCGTTGCTCCGACGAATGGTTCATTTTCATTTACGTTTCGATTCTTGAAGGATTTCTCGCTTTATGTGCTTACAGACTGGACACTTGGCGGCACGATACATAACTTTACCCGTCAATTCGGCACTCGTTTCGGTGCGAATGGAGAGTTCACCAAGCTCGCAACTCAGCTCGGTGTGAATCTCAACTATGGATTACTACCGGATACAACGCAGGAAGTGCTGCTCAAAAACAGTCTCGCCTATACGCAGGCAGCAGAGAAATTTGCACAGCTCGACCCTACTGAAACCGGCGCTGCTGCGTATTATGAATCCTCCGATAATTTCCGTATCCGCGAGATTAGTCTTCAGTACAATCTCACCTCTCTCATCGAAAGTATTCTCCCTAATACTATCAAAAGCGCTACGATTACATTCGCTGCACGCAATGTGGCGATGTTCAAGAAGTATTCCGGACCGGACGTGGAAATTACCACTAATGGTGCCGACCGATCAGTGACAAGAGGGCAAGACTTCTTTACCCTTCAAAACCCTCGTACAATGTATGGTATGTTATCAATTGGATTTTAATTACGGAGAATATTATTTATGAAAAACAACAAAACATCGAACCTAGTAGTACTCCTCGCAGCTGCTGCTTTCCTGATCATTGCCGGATGCAAAGATTTTGTTCAGAATATCGATCCCCCGCGCGACAGCACGGAAGATATTACATTAAATTCCGAACAGGAAATTGACTTTTTGATGAATGGAGTAAAGGCAAAATTTGCAACTTCGTATTCAGAACTGACCTGCCTCGCCGGCGGACTCTCCGATGAGCTCGTCTATGATCCTAATTTCCCGGGTGCAACCTTTCCGCAATACTATGAGGTTGAAGTCGGAAATATCAAGCTCAACAATAATTCTATTGAAAATGCCATCGATAATCTGGGTTCACTTCGCCTGCATGCCGATACCCTCATCGGTCGTGCGCGAAAGGTAAAATTTACCGACCCTGCACTCCGCGATGCTGCATTTGCGACAGGATTTATTTACGGCGCACTTGCCCGCTATCTCTGGGCATCCTACTTCGGACTCACGGAAAATAAT
>JBPOHH010000506.1:0-8504 GCA_052035765.1 Bacteroidota bacterium | reverse complement strand
TGGACGATCCGTCGTTTTTTCCGTTTTATGAGGCAGCCGAGGAGCTTGGCGCATGTCTCTTGATTCACCCCTGGGAGATGGCCGGCGCGACGCGCATGAAAAAGTATTTTATGGAATGGTTAGTCGGGATGCCGGCAGAGACGACGCTTGCGCTGTGCTCGATGATGTTTGGCGGGGTGTTTGATCAATTCCCGAAGCTGAAAGTGCTCTTCTCGCATGCTTCAGGTGCGTTTCCGTTTACGTTGGGGCGCATTGCTCATGGCTTCAATGTGCGTCCGGATTTGTGCAATGTGCATCATATCAAGAATCCAAGGGACTATGTCGGTCAGTTTTGGGTCGATGGAATTACCCATGATAATGATGCTTTTCGGTATTTATTGAATCTCATCGGACCCGAAAAAATATGTTATGGAACGGACTATCCGTTCCCGCTCGGAGATTTGGAACATGGCAAATTTTTGGATGAAATTGAAATTTCACAAAAAGACCGGGAATGGATATTACATGGTTCTGCATTGGAATTTCTGGGACTTACCGCAGACCGCTTTATCCGGTAATTCAAAAAATGTAAAATATCCTTTGGTACAATAAAAATTCCTTGTATTTTTGCGCCGCTTCAAGAATACGGAGGGCTCGCATAATGGTATTGCAGCAGTCTTGAAAACTGCCGACCGCAAGGTCATAAGAGTTCGAATCCCTTGCCCTCCGCTCCTCTTTCCCCTTGGTTTGTAACTTTTCTGGGTTGATTCATATACTCAGCAACAATTCCAATCTTTATTACTACTTATCTTTTGGAGAATATCCACATGAAAAAACTTTCTAAGATGGCGGCGCTATGTGTAGTTGCGACGCTTGTGCTCGCTTCGTGCAGCAACGACAACGGCGGCACAACCAATCCCCCGGCGGATAAAAACTATTTCCCCTTGGCCGCAGGGAACTCATGGACATACGACGGTGTCGAGACTGAAAACAAGTCAGGAACCGTAACTGATGTAGCCGGTTCATCTTATACAACAACGACAGTCGTTGATGCTGCTCTTACCTATGAAGGTAGAAGCGCCTATCGCTTGGTATCGACAATGTCTGATGAGTCCAAAGACACCACCTATGTATCAAAGTCCGGCTCACAAATGTACACGTATCTTGCTCTCAATCCCGGCGCTGTTGCCGGTGTCCCGGGGCTTGATTTCGGTTCACGCTGGATGCTTATCGCAGATTTTAATGCTTCTGCATGGACTCTGCTCGATACGAACCTCACCGATGTTCCCATCGATTTTAATGGCACAACGTTAAACGCGAAAATCAATGTCAAAGTCAGCGGCCTCAAAGGCGGTACATCAAGCATGACTATTGGCGCAACGACAGTCCAAGCTCAAGAATTTACGATGACATTTGCAATCAATGCTACCGTCACTGTTCCTTTCCTTGGCGATCAGACAATCCCTGTCACCTTGACTCAAAAAACATACGTTGCTGAAAACATTGGTATCGTCAAAACAGAAAATCTTCCGTTTACGATTTCCGTACCGGGCACTACTCCACAGTCGAACAACGGTTCGCGTGAGACATTGAAGACCTATACAGTGAAGTAACTCAGCCGGCTCAAATACAAAAGGCGACTCTTTCCCGAAGAGTCGCCTTTTTTGTTGATACGCCGAGTGCTTCGACGTGGGTATTATTTAACAATCAGCATTTGCTTCATTTCCTGATAGACGCCGGATTGTAATCGACAGTAGTAATTCCCGCTTGGGAGAGAACTTGCATCAAACGACACCTCATGTTCACCCGCCGGTAATGTGCGGTCAACGAGTGAAGCCACGCTGCGTCCTGTATTATCAAAGACATTGATTTCCAAATGATTACCACCCGAACGGAAGCGTATGACCGATGAATTACCAAATGGATTCGGATAATTTCCGAGTAATGCCACGCCTGTCGGATTGCCAAGCTCATCGACGCCGGTCGAACCTTTCACAATCGGCAGCATTTGGAAGTCTTTGAATAAGGATACTTTGAGTGCGGTATCAGAGGCGCAGAACCAATCTTTAAGGATAGAGGCATAGACCGAACGGAAATCATACTGCATCGGGATATTATCTTCGGAGGTTGGATTGGCTGGAATTATCGGGTTCGTTCCCATGATTCCCGGCTGTACATTCGTACCAAAGACAAAGAATGGTGCCGCTGCACCGTGGTCGGTACCTCCGGATGAGTTGGACTTGATGCGTCGTCCGAACTCTGAGAACGTCATTCCGAGCACGCGGTCTTGAATACCAAGTAATCTCAAGTCATCCTGAAATGCAGTAATTCCCACAGAAAGCTGATTAAGAAGAGTGCCGTGTGATACGATACCTGTACCACCGGTCGCCTGACTTGCATGGGTATCAAATCCACCGAGTGACACCATGTAAATTCTTGTTTTTAAGCCACCAGCGATAAGCTGAGCGACGATTTTCAACTGATCGGCAAGGAGATTAGACTTGGCTGCCGGATAGAGCGAAGACTTATTTTTGGCTTTGCCGGCTGCTGCCTTCACGGGAGCCGCAAATTTTGTGATTTGCTGACCTATTTTCCGGACGAACGCCAGCTCTTGTCCCGCACGTACGCCGGTCGAGTCTGCCGTCTTTTCATTGACGATATTATAGAACGTATTCGGGTCGGTGAATGCCATACCGACATTGGCGGTCGGTCCTTCGAAGCCGGTCGATATCACCGAACCTATCTGAATCGCGAGCGGGTCGGGCATTGCAGGATTTGGATAATTGCCGGGGTATCCGGGATATTCATTATCCAAGTATCTTCCTATCCAACCGGTTGAGATAATCTTGTCATTATCGGATGCTGTGAGGAGAATATCGGTCGAACGGAAGTGCGAGAAGTCCGGCGTCGGATAGCCAACGCTTTGAATAACGCGTAATTGACCGTTCGTATAGAGCTGTTGCATGCCTCCCATTTGCGGGTGGAGTCCGGTAGCATCCGTTAATTTGAGCGCGGCACTTGTACCTGTCTCGGCGACGGCGATATTCGAACGTGCGTTTTTGTATAATGAATACTGGTCGAGCGGGATGACAGTGTTCAGGCCGTCATTGCCGCCCGTAAGCTGAATAATGACAAACACGCGGTCCGAACACGGGTCGGCTGCAATTATTTCATCTAAAAAGGGAGAGCGACCGAATGCTTTGAGCGAGAATCCATTCATCATAAACGGCAGAACGGCGGCCGGAGCAGTTGCTTTAATAAAATTTCTACGTTTCATTGGATGTTCTTTCTGATTGATATGAGTAATGAATTATGCTAATTGATATTCAGCCATGGCAAACATATATTTGATGAGCAAACGAAGCTTTTCGGCTATCGCTGCTTTCTTGGTTTCGTCGTCCGGATTGGCCTTGTAATCGCTCCACTCGGCTGTCCATTCATAGTCCGGAAGGCCTGGAATGATCACATTTTTGAGTTCGGTGACCTGCTCGGGCGCAAGCTTCACAGCAAACATATACGTAGCAAAATCATTAATTATCGTCGTCACATTCGTTGGGTCGGAGACTATTCCGACGATTTCGAGGGGGTCGATGCGTGGAGCAGAACCATAATCCATTTCGTCTAATTGCAATTTATCATAGGAATAATCATTCGTGAATTTGATGCGTTTTTGGAGCGTATCGGCATTAATCCATATCTCATGGAAAAGCGGCTCTTGCCAGTAGGCCGGTAACCCTGCTACATTCGGCAAATTCATTATATCAAGCTGCATTGTCCCCATAATCCGACGGAGCGTTCTGTATGCCCATTGAATCTGTGGAAGTGTCGTCGGAAAAAGCATAGGATGCGGGAATTGGCGTATTGTGCCGATAACCAAATCTGCCGGAGATTTAATCATACACCCGACTTTCGCATTATCATAAAAATGTGCGCTCTTGAATAATGCTTCGAGCACGGGCTTTATTTCATAATTACTTGATTTAAAAAGAGTCGCAAGAGGTTGGATAATAGACTGCTCCACCGCATCATCGATGAGATAATCAACGAACCAGCGATACAGCTTGCGCACTAAATAAGTGGCCGTTTGATTCTGTTCAAAAATCATCGTCAGGAGTTCATCGAGCTCACGTGTTGCCTCTGCCTGCCCTTTTCCGCCTTTAATGACACGATTACCATAGGCCGCCGAAAAGGTTTTATCACTCGTATCATGGTTATTATCCGTAAATTTGAAGGTAATTTTTGATTGGTCATCCGACCAACCGGTCAAAATCTTGGCTGCAGCCTTGATATCTGACTCGGTATAATGCGTATAATTACCCGGCGCAATTTCCGGTCCTTTGCCGATGGTAAAGAGCTCCTGGAGTTCGCGGGCGTAGTTTTCATTCGGGCTGGCTTTGGTATTAAACGAACCACTTAAATAGCGCAGCATAGCAGGATCGAGGGTGATTAGGCGGGCAAGAGTTTTGAAATTTCCGAAGGCATTGGTTCTCAGAAGTGCATTTTGCTTATACATATAGCGGGCATCTTTGACGGTATTGCCGGCGCATGCGAAATGATTATGCCAGAAGAGCACCATTTTCTCACGGAGAGAGATTGTTTGGTGTCCCATGAGCTCGATCCACCAGGATTGGAGGAAGGTCAGACGCTGCCCTTCTAAGTTACCGTCATACGAGGCAGATGTCCACGGATTTCCCTGCGTAACTCCTCCACTGTTGACATACGCTTTGGGTTCATTTGGAGCAGCAGTCGGCGCCAGAAGCATATCAACTGCCTGCGACATCGAAAGTCCAAGCACGGTATCGGTATCTTGTTTGGTAGCCCCAAACATCGTCCGGCGCAGTAAATGGGAAGCTTGCTTGTGTGTCCATTCACCACTATAGGGTTCAAGTCCGGCCGCCAAAAAAGTTTCGGCTTGATTTTTGGGAGTAATTTTGGGAGAACGAAGTAGAAATTCTCGTCGATTCATGTATGCTCCTGCAATGAGTCTGTAAGTAATTATTTTTTAGGGAAGGAAAATTACAAATATTTTTTTTAATTTACCTTTTCGAGCGAACAACAATCTATGATTTGAAGTATAGTTACAACTATTTTCCTACTAATCAATGATGTTTTTATCTTTATTATTAATCTGTTAATTTGGTCAATTATGATAGCTAATGGTACCCTACTCGACAGTCGATTACTCCCAATTCCATCCAATATCCTTTCCATCGCCAAACGCTCCATGTCGAAAGAAGACTTCCAGAAGTATTCTCAAGTGCAGCTCCATGCCATCACATATTCAAGTAATGGCTTAAAAATCAATGGTTTTCTCGCACTTCCGGCTGCTACGCAAGATGAAAAGCTCCCCTGTATAGTCTTCAATCGTGGCGGCACCGGCGAGCGCGGCGCACTCAACGCTGAGTCAGCATTCGCCTACGCAGGTCTCTACGCGAGCTGGGGATATGTCGTCGTTGCCAGTAATTACCGTGGCACCGGCAAGAGCGAAGGCACCGAGGAATGGGGCGGCAGTGATGTGATTGATGCGTTGAATACAGTCGAACTTCTGAAATCGCTCCCCTACGTTGATAGCGAGCGAATAGGTGTCATTGGCGGCAGCCGAGGCGGTATGATGGCAATGCAGATGCTTGCACGCACCGATATTTTCAAAGCTGCCGTTACCGTTGGTGCTCCGACTGCGCTCCACGTAGCTCCTAAAAATTCATACATTTACAAGACATTTGCTAAGTTTATTCACGGTCAGTCAAGTCTTGGAGTCGAGGCACTCAAACGCTCCCCTGCCGCTTGGCCGGATAAGCTCTGCAAAAAAACACCGGTGCTCATCCTCCATGGCAGTGGCGATAGACGTGTCGAACCCGACCATGCATTCTCCCTCGGACTGGCGCTGCAGAATTCATTACATCCATATAAATTAATAATTTACGAAGATGCTGACCACATCCTCGCAGGACGTCGCACTGAAAGTAATGCCGAAATCCGCCTGTGGATGGATAAATATGTCATGCGCGGTGAGCCAATACCACAGGTAGGTCCGCACGGCGCGTAATGCACTCTTTCAATTGTACAATGTATTCGAACGTATTATGAAAAAACTAACTTCGTTAGCGGATCTTGCCGAGTTGTTACCGGCATCCGAACAAAAAGCAGACACTCCCAAGCCCAAAATCGGCTACAACGGCAAACAGCAGGTGTTGAAAATTGCACTTGATTCCAAGCGGCGGGGCGGAAAAACCGTGACGGTAATTGCGGGGTTTCAGTCCAACCCTACCGAACTCGACACCATCGCTCAAGCCCTCAAGAAAAAATGCGGTTCGGGCGGACAAGTACTTGATAATACCATAGAAATCCAAGGCGACCACCGCATCAAAGCAGGTGAAGCACTCCTGAAAATGGGATATCTGATTCAGTAATTGAACGTCGTATATGATGCTCTAAAATGCAGTACTCCTTCGTACGTTCCTGCGCCCGCACAATTCTATTTCGTCCCTCCAACGGACATCATTACTCTAAAGGATCCTTCTATGAAACCCTTCATCAATCTAGCAGTCATCGGCGCTCTGCTCATGCTCTCTGCTCCTTCGGCTCATGCCCAACTCTTTGATGCACTCAAGCGTGAAGCTACCAAAATCACAACCGGCAGCACCGGCAGCTTCTCGCAAGATGAAGCCATTAAAGGAATTAAAGAAGCACTTACCAATGGCGTCAGCAAGGGCACCGATATCGTCTCCAAGCTCGACGGCTATTACAAAAATCCTCAGATCAAAATTCCCTTCCCCACCGAAGCCCAAAAAGTCGAGTCTGCCGTTCGCAAAATCGGGCTCAATAAGCAAGCTGACGACGCTATCCTTTCGATGAATCGAGCCGCCGAAGATGCCGCCAAGTCCGCCAAGGATATCTTCGTCAATGCTATCAAACAAATGACCGTGACCGATGCGATGAATATCATCAAAGGCGATACAAGCGCTGCGACGACCTTCCTCAAGCGCACTACATCCGCAAGCTTGATTGAAAAATTCACTCCCATCATCAAAGCTTCACTCGACAAAGTCGATGCGACCAAGTATTGGTCCACCGTCATCAATGCGTACAACAAAATACCCTTTCAGCAAAAAGTGAATCCCGATCTCACGGCATTCGTTACCCAAAAAGCACTCGACGGACTCTTTGTGATGATCGCCCAAGAAGAAGGCGCCATACGCCGCGACCCACTCGCCCGGACATCGGAAATACTGAAGAAAGTATTGGGTAACTAATACTCGTATCTCAAACGCAAACGAGCGGTTCATCCTGTACGATTAACCTAGCGTTTTGTTTTAGAGCAAAAGGAAGAGAAGATGCCGATGAAGGTATTGAACGTGAGTTCGGGACAACAATAACAACTACAGAAGCCCAAAGGGCTTCAATTTCAATAGCCCCGCATGAAATGCGGGGGGCATAGACACGTAATCCAAAGCCCTGAAGGGGTTTAATTACGTCCATACCGACATTAAACCCCTCCAGGGGTTGATTGGGAACGCTACATTTTTCCACCGATTTCATCGGTGGCTATTGAAATTCATCCCTTTCAGGGATGGAGAATGTGCTTTAAAATCGGATTTACATCTATATTTGTGGGGTATCTCGAACTCACGTTATTTGCATACTCTTCGCCATATTCTTGAGCGCTTCTCGTTTGCTCAGCGGTGCAAGCGTATGTGTTTCCACAAATGTACGCACATAGTCAGCATCAGTGTAGGCGTATTGTCTCAGCGCCCAGCCAATGGCTTTTTGAATAAAAAATTCCTTTGACCGGCTGTGCGTATCGATGACTCGGGTCAAGAGCTCGGTATCCGTCTTTGATTTGTAGGATAATTGAAAGATAATCGCCGTTCGATTGAGCCACATATTCTCGTGGGTATTCCATCGCTGTATGATTGTCTCCACATCCTGCGGCCAAGTGCGTAAGTATTTGCCGACACAATGAGATGCAATGGTATCAACCGAATCCCACCATGACTTGGTCACTATCAAATTCTCAAACAATTCGAGCGTTGATTGCCTTCGCCACAGTTTCTCGACCTTTTCGAGGTATTCAATACTCACATACTGAAATTCCCGCTGCGGTTTATTCCAGAGTTCGAGGGCAATTGCTTCATAATTTTCCGGCGTACTCACCGCTACAAGCTGCTTGAGTATGGGCTTCACAATCTCAGCTCTCTTAGGCTTTGAAATACCGTAAAACGGAAATATATTCCGCATATACTGCGCCATTTTTCCGGCAGATTCAAGATTGGAAGCCTGCTCAAATTCCAATGTAAGACGTTCAATTATTTCATGATACGCCATAAAATCATCTCACAATCATCACCGGTAATTGCGTACGCTGATTCCCGGAGGTGTAGACGAGAGTATAGGCACCTGTAGGCAAGCCTGAAGTTCCAAGCAGGGTGGAATATGTTCCCGCTTGCTGCTCGCCGATTGCCATCCTACGGACTTCTCGTCCGAGCACATCGGTGAGTATGAGTTCACCAGTTCTATTCGCTTCT
>JBPOHH010000594.1:0-2036 GCA_052035765.1 Bacteroidota bacterium | reverse complement strand
CACCGAACGTGTCAAAAAACACTTCGAAGGAATCTGCCTCGGCGAGGTCGAACGCTATGAAATGCCGAATCTCTGGGCCGTGAATTTCCTCCTGCATAATACTCTCGGCGGCGGCGGCACGGTATCGCTCAAGCTCGACGCTCAAGGCAAAACAATTGCAACTGCCATGCTGCAAATGGAAGTCGAAGTGCCGGACTCTTTGCTGAATTAATCCATGAATGACCTTCGCCTGCATACGATGAGGATGGAGAGTCCGAGCGGCAAGGAAATCGTGGCCGATATACGCTCCTCGGTCGCATCCGACATTCCTCAGCCGGTTGTACTGCTCTTTCATGGGTTTAAAGGTTTTAAAGACTGGGGATTTTTCCCGTATATTTCTTCCGAAATTGCGCGGCGCGGAGCAATAAGCGTCTGCGGTAATTTCTCGCTCAACGGTTACGCGCCCGGCTCGGACAACGTTGACTATCCCGATGATTTTGCACGCAATACCATCTCGCTCGAACTGGAGGAAGCGCGCCTGACAGTGAGGAAAATTACTGACAGTTTTCCGGCAGACTATCCGCAGTGGAATGGCGAAATCTATCTCGTCGGACACTCCCGCGGCGGCGGCATCGCCCTTCTTGCCGGAGCATTGGAGCCAAACGATGTTACGAAGGTCGCAGTGTGGAATTCAATCGGGACATTTGAGCGCTTTTCCGAACGCCAAAAACGTCTCTGGCGGGAGACCGGGACCTTCGAAGTAGAAAATTCCCGCACCCATCAAACGCTTGGCATGAATGTTGATTTCCTCAATGACATTGAGCTGCATTCCAGGGAATTCTCTCTGACCGATGCGGCGCAGACGTTAGGCACGAAGCTTTTGGTCATACATGGCGAGCAGGATATGACCGTGCCCGTGCGTGAGGCAAAAAAGCTCGCCGCGTGCAATGAGACAATTACCCTGCAACTCATTCCAAATACAGGACATACTTTCGGTGTGGTGCATCCTTTTGAGCAGACAACGCCGGCTTTGCAATTGGCACTTGAACATACCTGTCGATTTTTTGGCTTATAATACTGGCATTTAATTTTGGTTTATAATTTTACGTTCCTGATTCTTGACTTATGAAACACACTCTCCTTATCGTCTCGTTTATTGCTGTCGCCGGATGCGAAGTCTTTACCGTGGGCTCCAAACGCCCTGCGGTACAGGAAATCAATCAGCGTTCTGCAGTCGGCGCTGTGTATTTATTCAAGTCCGAGCTCGACAGTAATAATGCTCCCGCCGCTACCGAAGTGCTCGCCCGCCCAAATGGACGTCAGCTCTTAGCAATTGAAAAATATGAGCTCTACGACGAGATGAACCGTCTCGGACGGCTTATCGCCAAGAAGCCGATTACCCTCACCCGTACCGATACAATTTCGACAACCCTACAGAATGTGAAGATCGAATTCGACTATCAGAAGAAAATGACCTTCACGACTCAAAAAATCGCCGATACATGGTTCATCGTTGATATCGCCGAATAAATATTCCCAAGCGAAATAAAAAGCCCTTTACCGCACGATGTGCAGTAAAGGGCTTTTTTGTTACAACAGACTATCCTATTCAAATATAGTCTGTTACGCTTGTTGTTTATTTTTGAACGCCTCGATTTTTTCGCGGGTATTGGCATACGCTGTGACTTCGCGATACGGCTTATCGGTCGCTGTGTCGAAGATATCGGAGTCGCGCACATCGAGAGCGGCGATAGCGGAAGAATTCACCACCCAAAGACTTACGCATTGACCGCGCCGACCATACTGTTCTTTTGCAAAAGCAAGTGCGAGTTCAGCAGTCGGCGCATGCACCGACCCTACATGTGAGTGATGTCCACCGGTCTTGACCTGATGAAACACCTCATACGTTTGCGTCTGATCGAGTGCTTGCTTTGGAGTAAATTCTGTATCAGGATCTACAGGCAGTTCTGCTCTGTTTATCCGCGGGTCGAGTGAAGTAAATACTTGCATTTCATTCTTTCTGATAAATAAAAAACAGGGATGAATGGACTATTCAC
>JBPOHH010000776.1:0-8247 GCA_052035765.1 Bacteroidota bacterium | reverse complement strand
GTAGCCCGTTCTACTCTTGCTTCCAGGTCTCGAATTGTTTTAGTGCTCATAGTTATTGAAGAATTGATTACATTTTCTGCTTATGGAAGGATAGTGTTTTCAAGGAAATACGTCTTCATTTTGCCTTTTCCTTTGATTACCATCTCACCGCGCTCGACAATGTGAAAGGGTGCATCGGCCGGTAGGGACAATGCGCGCATAAAATCGTCGGAAATATGAATTTTACCCGGTTCACCATGGGACTCCATGCGGCTTGCGGTGTTGACTGCGTCGCCCCATAAATCATACGCAAATTTCTTCTTGCCGATAACGCCTGCCACGACGTCGCCGGTGTGAATGCCGATGCGTACCTGTATTGCTTCGCCGGTGGCTATTGCGCGGAATTGCTTGATGGATTCGAGCATTTCGAGGGCGAATTGAACGATTATTTCGGCGTGGTCAGCACGCGCACGCGGGGCACCGGCAACGACCATATAGGCGTCGCCGATGGTCTTGATTTTTTCCAAACCGTATTTCTCGGCAAGCCGGTCGAATTCACTGAAAATTCTATCTAATCCCTCAACGAGTTCTTCGGGGGTAATGCGTCCCGAAAGCTTCGTAAATTCAACAATATCAGCAAAAAGCACCGACACATTCGTGAGCTTTTCGGCGATTAAATTCTCACCCTTCAGCATGCGCTGCGCAATTGCCGGCGGGAGCACATTATGGAGTAACTCCTCGGTAGCCTGCAGCTTAGCCGCCGCTGCCGCCTTCTCTATTTCCAATTCTTTGTCACGTTCGGCTGCCTGACGACGCTGCTCGAGAAGATAGGCCTGTTTCTTGGCATCTTCCGAAAGCACTTCCTTTTCAATACGATGATAGTTCTCAAAGTGATGGCCAAATTCCTCCCATCGTTTCGACTGTTTATAGAGTTCGGCGAGTGCCTGATGGTGAGTATATACTTGCTTTTTCGAACCGATTTCTTCATCAATTGCCAGGGCTTTGAGCAGGTATTCTTCTGCAAGGGCATTGTCGTAGCCATCGAACTCTCGGGCGGCATAGATCAAGCCGATATTCCCGAGCGTAATGGACACACCTTCTTTATTATCAAGCTCTTGGTGAAGTTGCAGTGCACGGCTGTGATTTTCGAGTGCAGAAGCGTACTGTCCGAGATGCTTGTATGCGGCACCGATATTACCAAGAAAAATTGCCACGCCGTCCTTCCTGCCGAGCGTTTCAAACATCGCGACAGTTTTCTGCAAATACTCCAAGGCGAGCTGATATTCTCCGCGATCCGAGTACACGACGCCGATATTGCCCAGATTCACGGCGATACCTTCTTGGTAACCGAGCTGTTCATAGAGTGCGAGGGCGCGTTTCATGTATTCGAGCGCCTGATCATACTCTTGAAGATTCCAATACAAAATTGCAATATTCCCGAGATTAGCGGCGATACCGCTTGTGCGGCCGAGCTCTTCATCTATCGTAAGTGCTTGCTGTAAATAATCGATAGCGAGTGAATATTCCGATAAATTCAAATACATATTCCCAATATTTCCGAGCGTGCTTGCCATTCTCTCTCGGTTACCGACTTTCTCAAAGAGTGAATGTGCATCATGATAACATTCAAGTGCAAGAGCAAATTCCGACGTACTTTGATAGACATTCCCGAGTCCGTTCTTTGCATATGCAATACACATACGGTCATGTGCTGACTCTCCGGCTGACAATGAATTAGTGAATAAAGTAAGCGCTTGAGAATAATTGCCTTGCAGACGTGCCACATTACCGATATGACGGAGTGCATGTGACTTGTATATCTGACAATGGGAGCTATGTTCATCCGGGCGAAGTGCCAATGCAGCAAGCACTTGGCTTGCAAGTCGCTCCAGTATCACATAATTACCGGCGATCAGCGCTTCATCGGCGCGGTCAAGGAGGTCTTGTACTTCTTCGTTTGTCATACGTACTCGCTCTCTTTCTCTAAAAAATAGGTTTTCATTTTGCCTTTGCCTTTGATCTCCATTTCACCACGCCGGATAAATTGTAGAGACGTTGCATGCAACGTCTCTACGGCATGTTTGAATTCTTCCGATACATGGATTTTCCCGGCTTCGCCGTGCGATTCCATCCTGCTTGCCGTATTCACCGCATCGCCCCATAAATCATAGAGAAATTTATTCTCGCCGACGACGCCGGCGGCTACCGGTCCGCAATGCAAGCCAATACGCACTTGTATTTCGGGAATAGAAGCAATCCATGTTCTATCACCATAATTGTCGGGGAAGGTAACGACAAGATTTTGCATCACGTCGAGCAGTTTCAATGCGGCTTGTGCTGCGCGGACAGCATGGTCTGCGTGAGGAACAGGCGCGCCGGCTACCGCCATGTACGCGTCGCCGATGGTCTTGATTTTCTCCAGGCCGAACTCCCGCATCACGCCATCGGCGGCCGTAAAGACCGAATTAAGGAAATGCACGAGCTGCTGCGCCGGAATCATTGAGGCAAGTGGCGTAAAACCAACAATATCCATAAAGAGTATGCTAACAGAGTCAAAATGGTCGGCAATAGGATTCTCCCCCCGTATGAGTCGTTGCGTAATCTCTTCAGGCAGAATATTACGGAGAATACGCTTCTCGGCTGCGGCGCTCGCGCGGTCTATTTCCATTGCTTTCTGCTGTTCACGTATAATGTCCTGCTTTTTGACAGCTTCTATATTCAGCTCTTTGTCCAGCTCACTGTATTTCTTATAATGAACGAGCGCATCTGAGTCGCGCTTTTGATTCTCATAGAGTTCTGCCAGTTTTTTATGCCAGTCAGCTACCTGCGCTTTGGCGCCAATTTCCGTACAGAGTGCCAGTGCTTTGCTGAGATATTCTTCTGCCTTATCGGCATCATACCATTCGGATTGTTCATCGGCATAGACAGAGCCGATATTACCGGTTACAATAGCCGCCGGTAATTTTTCACCGAGTGCTTCATGCGTTGCAAGCGATGTATTTAAATATTCCAGAGCCGCTTCATACCTTCCCTGCTTAAAAAACACGATCCCCATATTACTGCTGATAATAGCTATGCCGGCTATGACACCGAGTTCTTTCTGCACTGCAAGTGCCTTGCCATAATACTCCAGCGCCGTATCATAGGAGCCGAGATCCATATAGACAATCCCCATATTACCCGTCACCCGGGCAACGGCAGATTTCTCGCCGAGACGTTCGTGCGCGCGAAGTGCCTGACCAAAATATTCGAGTGCGGTGTCATACTTGCCGAGCTTCGAATACACGACAGCAATTGTACCGGTAACGAACGCGGCACTCGATTCCTCACCACGTTCGATGAGCTCCTCTAGGGCAGTCGTTAAATACTCAAGTGCTTGACTGTAATCACCAAAATTGGAATAGACTATCCCGATGGTAACCCGTGCTTTGATCTCATACTCGGCGTCGGTAGGTCCGTTCGTCAGCAGGAGTACACGTTGCGCGAGGTCAAATGCCTGAAAGTGGTTGCCGCGAATGCGCTCGATTTCGGAGAACAACAGCAGCACTCGCACACGCAATGTGTTATTTTCTTTTGCGATAGAATGATCTGCATCCACCTCATCCTGCACCTGTTGTACCAGTTTTTGGGCATAATCAAGATTACTTTTGCCAATTTCTCTATTTGCCTGTTTCAGAATTGCATCGAGTGCATCGTGTTGGTCTCGGGTCATGGTGCAGATTTCCTTTCCAGAAAATACGTGGTCATTTTCCCTTTTCCTTTGATATCCATCTCGCCGCGCTTGTGGAGGTGGAAGGACGATACGGACGCCGGGGACGATACAGACAACGCGCGTATAAAATCTTCGGATACATGGATTTTCCCCGCTTCGCCGTGGGACTCCATCCTGCTTGCCGTATTCACCGCATCGCCCCATAAATCATAGGCAAATTTATTCTCACCAATCACCCCTGCGACGGCGCTTCCGGTGTGAAGACCAATCCGGATTGTAATTTGTTCGCCGGTGGGAGTATGATACTTCTTCATGAATTCGGCGATATCGAGGGCAAATAATGCTGCGCGTTCTGCATGATTTTCCTGCGGCATCGGCGCGCCGCAGACAGCCATGTAGGCGTCACCGATGGTTTTGATTTTCTCTATGCCGTGCCTGCGGGCTATGCGGTCATATTCCACACAGATATCATTGAGAAGGGATACCAATTCGCCGGCCGAGATATGTTGCGAAAGGTGTGTAAACCCAATAATATCAGAAAAGAAGATAGACACTTGCTGATGCGCGTCGGCAATTCGGCTCTCCCCGTCGAGCATGCGCTCGGCTATTTGCGCCGGGAGAATATTATGCAATATTTTCTCCTGTCCTTGAAAGCGGGCAAGCTTTAATTGACGGTCACGTTCGGCTTCTTCGACTTTACGGCGGCTTTCCAATTGCCGAGCTTCCTTGGTCGCTTCCTCGCTGAGCACTGCTCTTTCCATGGTATGGAACTGCTTGTACTGCAGGAATGCTTCTTCCCAGCGGTGCTGACGTTCGAGGAGCTGCGCGTAGCTGCGGTGAACATTCATCAAGTCATGTTTACTGCCCATTTCCGTTGCCACCGCGACGGCTCTCCGATAGTATTCCTCGGCTTTGGCTTCATCGCGCGAGGTATTAGCCGGATGAGCATAGAGTTCACCGAGACTGCAGAGTCCGATTGGTAGCGTTGCTTTCGCATCCAATTCCTCAAGTGCCTGCACAGCAGTGTGTAAAAATTCATGTGAACGCTCGTAATCACCAAGATGCATATACTCTTTCCCGGCATTCAGGCGGAAAGATGCTGCCTCCGATCTCAGCCCGAGCTCGTCGTGAATGCTCATTGCTGCAAGTATATATTCAAGCGCGCCGAGGTGGTCGCTCATCAGTCCGTAGAGAGTGCCGATATTCCCTTTCGTTCTGGCAGCTATTACCCGCATTCCTGTTTGCTCACACCCTGCGAGCGCTGAGGTATAATACCCCATTGCCAGCTCATAGTCGCCAAGATTTTTATAAATAATTCCAATATTTCCTCTTATACGAATTGCATCTGCCTTCATACCTAAGGTGTCCATCATTCCTAGGGCTCTGCTCATGTATTCGAGAGCATGAGTATTATCACCAATGGACATATACAGATTACCGATATTTCCGTTAATAATCGCAACCTGACTGTATGCTTCGAGTTCTTCGAGTATCTTTGCCGCATCCTGCAGGTATTCCAGGGCTGTAGGGTAATCTGACATTCTCATGTACACCGAACCGATATTACCCGAGGCGCGGGCCACATTCTGTTTCATGTCGAGGCGTTCGAAGATATGTTTTGCTTGTGCATACTGCCTGAGGGCAAGTTCGTAGAGTGCCTGCTCGGTAAAAACAGCACCCAATGTCTGATACGCCATTGCGGTAAGGGCTGGGTATTGGTAGTGTTCGGACAATTCCGCTAACCGTTCCATCATCGGGCGTACCTCATCGAGCACTCCTTGTCTAAACAGTATCCACGCAAGTGTATGGAGTGTGCGAAAGTAGATTTCAACATACTCCGGCTTTGGCTCAGCAAGTGCCGAAGAATCTTTTCGCTCCATAGACTCATGGCATGCCATAATTTCCGGTGATGCCAACACATGCCGGGCATGACGCTCGGCTTCTGCTAAATTACCTGCCTGACTTGCCGCGTCGGCCGATGCAAGGATTTTTTGTAATTCTTCGTGTGTCATATTGATTTCTCCAGAAAATAAGTCGTCATCAGTCCCTTGCCCTTGATGTCCATTTCACCGCGCGCGGTGAAGTGAAAATCAGATTCTCCGACGGCTTGCACAAATGCTTCGGAACAGTGTATTTTACCCGGCAGGCCGTGGCTTTCCATACGACTTGCGGTATTGACCGCATCGCCCCATAAGTCGTACAAGAATTTATTCTCGCCTACTACTCCTGCTACGACCGGACCGCAATGTAGCCCTATTCTTACCTGTATGTTGGGCACAGATTCAATCCAACTTCGGTCGCCATATGTATCCGGAAAAGTCACTTCAAGATTCTCCATTACTTCCAGCAATTGCAACGCTGCATGTGCTGCCCGATGTGCGTGGTCTTCCTGGATAAGCGGCGCCCCTGCGACAGCCATATAAGCGTCACCGATCGTTTTGATTTTCTCGAGTCCGTACTCCCGCATCACACCGTCGGCTGCTTTGAAAATAGCATTGAGCAAATGGACAAGTTGTTGCGCTGAAACAGCCGATGCAAGTGGTGTAAAATCAACTATATCCATAAAAAACACACTCACCGACTCGAAATAGTCGGCGATGGGATTCTCGCCCTTGATGAGGCGCACCGTGATTTCTTTCGGCAGGATATTATCGAGAATTTTCTCTCGTTCCGCTGCACGGTTACGCTCGATTTCCAGATGTTTTTCTCGTTCGCCTGCCTGGCGGCGCTGTTCCAGGAGTATTGCTTGCTTCTTGGCTTCTTCGCTAAGTACCTCGTCTTTAATGGCATAGTAGTGCTTTAAATTCTGCTGTGATTCCTTCCAACGTTCTTCAATTTCATACAGTTCGGCAAGGTATTTATAAAATTCCCCCACATGCTGCTTGGCACCAACTTCCGTGCATAGTGCAATAGCTTTGAGCAAATAATCCTCCGCTAGGGCAGCATTGTATCCGTCAAAATTGGGTGTGGCGTAGGTGATTCCTATATTCCCGATACTGGTGGCAATGAGGTTTTTCCTGTCAAGATTTTCGAAAATTACGAGCCCTTTTTGAAAATACTCGAGCGCCTTTGGGTAGTCGGCAAGATGCATATACACACTGCCAATATTGATAAGATTGATGGCTGCGCTGTCTATCTTACCGAGTGCCTCATTTAATGCCAGTGCCTTTTGCAGGTAGATAAGCGCCATCGGGTAGTCAGAAAGATTGAGATACACAAGCCCACAATTACCGAGATTAGCCGCAACACTCGAGGTAATTCCGAGCTCTTCGTTGATTGCCATTGACTCCTGTAAGTACATGAGCGCATTTGGGTAATCTAAGAGATACGAATAGACGACACCGATTTGTCCGAGATTCCTTGCATACCAATCTCTATTGTGTGTTTCTTGATTTATTGCCATTGCTTTTTGGTAATACTCCAGCGCTTTGGAATAATCGGAAAGCTGCTCATATACCATCCCAATATTATGGAGATTACCGGCAATGCCGAGTGTGTTGCCGAGTTCCTGATGAATGCCAAGTGCTTTTTGATAACACTCCAATGCTTTCGGATAATCCGCCAGATTTTGATATACAATCCCTTGATTACCAAAATTGACCGATATCCCGACGTAATCGCCGAGTTCAGCATACAATACCAGTGCCTTTTGAAAATAAACGAGCGCCATCGGATAGTCCGCAAGGCTCGTATAGAGCACCGCGATATTGGCAAGATTCTTCGCAATGCCGACTTGATTATTATTTGCTGTATAGACTTCCACTGCTTTCAGGTGGTATTCCAAGGACTTCGGATAGTCCGAACATTGATGATAGATACTTCCGATAAGATTCAACACAATTGCCCTGCATTCAGCAAGATTATGCTGTGTAGCTATTTCGAGTGCCAAATGTGCAACTGTAACAGCTGATTCATAGTTACGATTCCCACTTTCGGCATTCGCCAATGCAACAATGGCATGGACATTGAGCGTTTCAACGTCGCTCGCCGCCACTTCATTCGTATGGCGGAGTGCTGGGATCCCATCAAGTACTTCATGTGCGAGGCGTTCAGCTTCGGCGTAGTTTCCGCTTTTATCATGGTCATCCGCCTGCGCAAGCAGGGCGCTGAGCTCTTGGTAATTCATAGGGCTGCTTTCTCTAAAAAGTATGTTTTCATTCTTCCTTTGCCTTTAATTTCCATTTCGCCGCGTTCTTGGAAGTCGAGGGACATTAGGGACATTGGGGACTCTGGTGACAGGCCGGGACCTTTTTGTAATGCCTGTTTGAATTCTTCACTCACATGTATTTTCCCGGCTTCGCCGTGCGATTCCATCCTGCTTGCCGTATTCACCGCATCGCCCCACATATCGTACGCGAATTTATTTTCGCCGATAATTCCCGCGACTACACTACCTGTGTGCAAGCCGATACGTATCATTACCTTATCGCCGGTGTTTGTTTGGTAATTATTCATGAGTTCGACTACGTCGAGTGCAAATAATGCTGTACGTTCTGCATGATTATCCACCTGAATCGGAGCACCGCAGACGGCCATGTACGCGTCGCCGATGGTCT
>JBPOHH010000037.1:0-1622 GCA_052035765.1 Bacteroidota bacterium | reverse complement strand
TTACTCGACGAAATGTCGGAAGTATTTGCCACTGATCCGGTTGCAGAATGGTAACGCCCGATGACATAATCACGGCGCTGCACGACGTGCGTGACCCGGAAATTCCCGGCATATCGGTCGTGGACTTGGGTGTCATTACCGACGTCACGGTATCGGACACAGGAAAAGTAAGCGTGCAGATGACGCCGACCTTCGTCGGTTGTCCTGCAATTGAAGTGATGAAGTCTGATGTACAAAAGCGACTTGCAGAATTCGGCGATGTGTCGGTGGTGGTGAATTTTGACATTCCGTGGGATTCGAATCGTATTACCGAGCGTGGCTTGCTTGCTCTTAAAAAACACGGACTTGCGCCGCCGCCGCGGTATGAAGTAGAATTTGAACTGGATATTCTGGAAAATATCGCCTGTCCATTCTGCGGGAGTACCAATACCACCGTGCAGACGCCATTTGGTCCGACTCTATGCCGTTCGATCCATTATTGCAACTCATGTTCGCAGGCATTTGAGCAGTTCAAGCCGTTGTAAACTATAGAGATTTTCTTGTATGCCGATTATCAGTCCGTCCTATTCCCCGCCGTTTTACCTGCGGAATTCTCATTTGCAGACCATTTTTCCGTCATTTTTTCGGAAAACCCCGCACGTGGAGTACCGGCGTGAACGTATCGAGACTCCGGACGGAGATTTTTTTGATGTGGATTGGGCATTTGCGGCTACTCCTGCTTCGCGCGTCGTGGTCATCGCCCATGGCTTGGATTCGAGCGCTGATGCCAAGTATATTCGTGGACTCGTGCGGGCATTTGTGCGGCGCGGATTTGATGTAGCGGCAATGAATTTCAGGAGCTGCAGCGGTGAGATGAATCGCCTGTATAAGTCCTATCATAGTGGCGCGACGGAGGATATGCATACGCTCGTGACTCGTATTGCGGCTACAAAACGCTATCATGATATCTCCTTAGTCGGCTGTAGCTTAGGCGGGAATGCCATTCTCAAATATCTTGGCGAGCAGAGCAGCAACACGCTTATTAGCAGGGCAGCGGCTCTCAGCGCGCCTTGTGATTTAAAAGCATCGGCACTTGTGATGGCAACCTCTCAAAATGCGCTGTATATGAAGCGATTTGTGGCGTCCTTTCAGAAGAAAATCGCGCTCAAGCAGGCGGTGTTTCCGTCCGGTGTAACGCTCCAACATTTCAAATCAATTCGTACGTTCCAGGATCTTGACGACCGTTACACGGCACCGGCGCATGGCTACCGAGATGCCGAAGAGTACTGGGCGAAGTGCAGCGCGACAGGGTTTATTCCTTCCATTAGAATTCCAACACTCCTTATCAGTGCGAAAGACGATTCCTTCCTCACGCCGAGTTGTTTTGCTCTTGACTTGGCGGCTTCGAGCGAGTATTTCTATGCAGATAACCCCAACTATGGCGGTCACTTAGGGTTTATGCAACGTGGGCATTCAGGTGAATACTGGCATGAAGTGCGTATTGCGGAGTTTATTTCGACGAAGAGCGGCTTGGACGGCAATGGGTGACCGCAGGACGTCGGTGTGGAGTATGCAGAACCGAACCCAAATTTCAATGTATAATTAAAAAAGCTCCGGCTATGCGAACACTACGTCGCATGCCG
>JBPOHH010000601.1:0-3385 GCA_052035765.1 Bacteroidota bacterium | reverse complement strand
GTTCGGCTATGAATCCATTCTCACCGTGCACGACCACTTCCGGAATTCCACCCATGCTCGTCGCGACAACAGGAGTGCCGCAACTCATAGCTTCCAAAGCAGATAATCCAAAACTCTCCGACTGGCTCGGAAGTAAAAACACATCGGCGGCAGAGAGAATTTCCGGCAGAGCGTTTTGTTTACCCAAGAATCGTACTTTATCGGAAATCCCTAATTCACGGCTGAGGCGCTCGACATCGGCACGGTCGGGACCGTCGCCGACGAGCACGAGGATAGCGGGAGTAGATTTGAGCACTTCATTGAGAATCAACACCGTATCATGCACACGCTTGACCGGACGGAAATTCGAGATGTGCATGAGTATCTTTTCGCCGTTCGGCGCGATTTGCTTGCGGATTTTGGGGCATTCATCACGGTTGTAAATTTCGGTGTCGATGAAATTATTGATCACATGGATTTCTTTGTTGGTGTTGAATCCGGTTTTGGTTTTTTCGGCGAGGAAGCGCGAAACAGCAGTGACGGCGTCGGACTGTTCGATAGAAAATTTTACAAGGGGTAAAAAGCTCGGTTCGAGACCGATGAGGGTAATATCTGTTCCGTGTAATGTAGTTACAAGCTTTACATTCGAAACGCCCTGGAGAGTTTGTTTGGCAAGGTAGCCGCTAATTGCGTGAGGAATTGCATAATGAACGTGGAGAATGTCGAGATTTTCGTATTTTACAACGTCAATTATCTTACCGGCGAGCGCGAGGGAATACAATTGAAACTCAAAAAGGGGATAATTTGGCATTTCAACTTCGTGAAAAAATATATTATCCTGAAATCTGTCGAGCCGCATCGGCTGAGCGTAGGTGATAAAATGTACTTGATGACCGCGCTTGGCAAGGGAGATGCCGAGTTCTGTGGCGACAACGCCACTACCGCCGTAGGTAGGATAACAAACGATACCAATTCTCATTCAATAAACTCCGAAACTGTGGAAGAATGACCGAAAACCCAGCCCAAGACGTATATTATACGATTACCGTGCAAGCCCGCGCCGAAATAAAGGTCAAGGGTTCACGATTTATTGCCACCGCCATTCCTGTTCGCACCAAAGAGCTTGCCCTCACTGCACTTGAACAGATTCGTGCTGAATTTTATGATGCAACACATAATTGCTACGCCTATCGCCTCGGACATGGCGGACTCGATTTCCGAACAGCCGATGACGGTGAACCAAGCGGAACGGCGGGCAAACCGATGCTGTTCATGTTGCAAAAGTTTGACGTCAGTGATGTGCTTGTCGTTGTAACTCGTTATTTTGGAGGAATTAAGCTTGGAGTTGGTGGTCTCGCCCGTGCCTATTCGGATTCAGCACAGGCCGTTCTTTCTATCTGTGAAAAAGTAGCTGTTCATCGCACAACGACCGTGCGGGTACTCTGCACCTACGAGGATGTGTCGGTTGTCAAAAAAATCATCGATCAGACTGCAGTCAGCTACGAATCGGATTATCGTGATGTGATAGAATTTACGACGCATATTCACGACTCGTTGGTCGCAAGCTTCTGCGCTACAATTACTTCAGCGACGAATGCGAGAGCGGGGACAGTTGTGATACCAGTCTGAAAAACTATTTTCCCGATTTATAAAACGCCCCAAAGAACCGATACAAATTCCACACGTCAATTTTCGACGACACTTCATACGTTGAATGCATCGACAATATCGGAATTCCGATGTCGATTACCTCCATATCTTCCTTGCTCATAAAGCCGCCAATCGTGCCGCCGCCACCACTTTCTACTTTGTAACTCGCCGTTTGCCAAGCAATTGTATTCTCGTCTAATATTCTCCGTATCCGCGCGGTGAATTCAGAATTGGCGTCAAAAGAACGTCCATACCGCTTAATTGCCACACCATAGCCAAGGCGTGCCGCATTGCTCGATTCGGAAAGTGATGGGAATAATGGATTGATGCCGTCATTGACATCAGCCGAAATCACCTGCGCTGCATGAAGCGCAGCACGAGTATCGATATCCGAATATTTTTCACCGAGTTGGGCTTGCGTTAAACGTGCATAGAGTCCCGTCAGAAAACTCGACTGCGCGCCCGTATTATTGATACTGCCCGTTTCTTCGTTGTCCGTTAAGTAAGCAATTGATGTGAATTCCGGGTTGGAAAGTTCGGTCATTGCCTGCACCGCGACGAACGAACACAACCGATCATCCTGCCCATACGAAGCCGTCATCGCACGGTCAAATCCCACATCGCGAGGTTCGGTCGCCGGTACAAGATTGAGCTCCGCACTCACGAAGTCATCTTCGGTAATGCCAAGCTGTTCAGAGAGTAAGCTCAGTACTTGCGCTACGACGGAGTTCTTGCCATTCGGCATCGAACCTATAATCGGATCCAATTCCTCACCGTCAAAGACACCGGTATAGACTCTCGAACGGAGCGGCGCATCGGCATGTGGTGCAGCATCCGGGATAATCAGCACCGGTTCATCCGGCGAGTCACCGATTGCAACATCGACTGTTTTTCCGTTTTTCAGGTCAATTCTCCCTAAGAGCATCAGCGGGAGATTCGCCCAGTGATATTTCTTAATTCCACCATAAATCATCGTTTGGAACATCGCAAAGCCATTGGTTTCATACAATGGACGCGCCTTGATATCGATGCGCGGACTATCGTGATGGGTCGCTATCAGGCGCGAACCTTCCAGGAGGGGATTCTTACCGACAACGATGAGTGCAATCGCCCGGTCACGATTATTGACAAACAATTTCGCACCCGCTTTAACCTGTGAAATATCGGTAAATTCCTTGAATCCTTTGGACTTTGCCATTGAGAGTACTTCTCGGGTAGAAGTTAGTTCCGTGCGTGCTTTGCTGAGAAAATTCTTGAGCGCATCATTAATCTGCGTGATAGATTTCTGTTGGTCCGGCGTAACTGTCAGCCATGCCGATTGCTTGGAAATGGTCTGCGAATGCAGCGGTTGAAGGGAGAGAAGAAGCAACAAAAGGAACACTATTTTCATAAAACCAGTAATTAAGAATGGCGGAATGTAGTCTCGACGATAATTTCGGGATTGATGCTTTTCATGACCGGGCAGGTGAGAGCTGCATTTCGAAGAATTGTCATTTCAGCATCGGAATAGTCGCGCGGAAGGAGAATATCGACGATGAGCCGTCCGATACGGCGAACGGGAACATTCGTCATTTCCTTGAGAACGCTGATAGTTGTGCCTGTTATGTCAATGTCTTTGTCACGCGCTTTGATACCCATGAGCGTCGCCATGCACGAGCCAAGAGCCGCCGCCACCATATCTGTGGGAGAAAAGCTCGCGCCTCGACCATGATTATCGACGGGTGCATCCGTTTCGACGCGCGCGCCGGAGGGGACA
>JBPOHH010000157.1:0-1919 GCA_052035765.1 Bacteroidota bacterium | reverse complement strand
AGAGCTGTTCGCTAACGGTGGTAAATGATTTAAAATCGGTAAATAATACCGTGACATTGTCGAAGTGTTTGGCGTCGGCTGTGCCTTTTGCTTTTAATTCTTCGGCTACTTCGGCCGGGAGGATATTTAGGAGGAGATTGTCAGACTGCGACTTGCCTTTTTTGATATTATTACGCTGCCGGAAAAAGACGACAGCGAAGAGAAATACAGCTGCGATGCCGGTAATGAGTCCATTTCGAACGAGCTGCTGAATGGCGTCTTTTTTTTCTTGTTCTGCTTTGGCGAGCGATTCTTTTTGCGAAAATTCATTCTCCATTTGCAACTGAGTAATTTGTCGTGATTTATCGCTATTCATGGTGCTGTCGCGCATGGAAATGTAGATGGTGTAATGCTCTAATGCATCGGCATACTTACCTGTTACGCGGTTGACTTCTGAGAGTAAATGGTGGCTGTCACGGAGTATCTCGAAGTTGTGATCTGTGGTAGCGAGTGCTAAGGCATCCTGCAGATAATGATGGGCTTCTTTGTAGCGTTTCATCCGGAGATAAACGCCGCCGAGATTATAGCGTGAGTTCAATATACCATAACGGTCGTTGTGTTTTTCCTGTGAACGTAATGCCGCGAAATTACTCTCTAATGCTTGCGGATACTGTTCGAGGAATTTATAGGTATCCCCAAGATTATTGAGAAAATATCCTTTCCATGAGTCATCATAATCGCCGATGATGGCAATTGCCTGCTGAAACAGTTCCAACGCCTTGGTATAATTGCCGGTTAAACGGTAGGTCTCGCCTAGATTGTTAATCGTGTATGCCTTCATCAGCGTATCGTTGCAGCGCTGACCTATCGTCACGGCAAGTGAATGATAATTAAGAGCTTCCTGATAATTACCCTGCCGCTGAAAAATAGTACCGATATTAGAATAAATATTGGAAGTGAGCTTATAATTCGTAGTACTCTCAATTATTTTCACAGCACGGAAATATGATTTCAATGATTCCGGATAATTACCCTGATCACTGTATATAAGGGCAATCTGTTTCCATGACGCCGCCAAATCTTCCTGATCATTAAGGTCGCGGCGTAGGGCCATTGTATTTTGAGCCATTTCAAGCAGAAGTAGCTTATTGCGCGCGCCCCTGTTTAATGCCGTGATTTCGAAGTATGCCTGTGCAATCTGTTTTTTGTACACCGTGCTGTTCATCGGCGCAAGTGCCTGCTGACCATAAATGATAGAACTATCCGGACTGCTTTCGGTCATTTGCCGGCAAATCTGAACAATAAGATTTGCTTGCACTGTATCGTGCCTGGCTGATTTCAATGCCGATCGGAGCGAGTCAATACTGTGCTGCCTGTCTTGAGCCGTCAAACAGGTCAGGCCGGCGATAAACAGTACAAGAAGTGTTGCTTTCATGCAGTGTCCCTCTCCACAAAATACATCTTCAATTTTCCCTTATTCTTCGCATCAATTTCACCGCGATAGTCACACGCAAATTGATTTTTTACAAGCGCATACGTCGCCTCCGATATATTAATTTTTCCGGCTTCGGAATGCTGTTCCATCCGCGCGGCCGTATTGACCGTATCACCCCAAATATCATAGGCGAATTTCTTGACACCGACAATCCCGGCGACCACACTTCCGGAGTTAATTCCAATTCTAATTTCAAAAGTTTTTGCGCCTAATTCTTTGCTGCGATGGGTCATAAATTCGCGGATTTCGAGTGCTGCATGCACGACATTTTCCGCATGTTTTTCATCAGCAAGCGGGAGTCCGCAGACGGCGAGATAGGCGTCGCCGATGGTCTTGATTTTTTCGATATTGTACTTCCCACATATTTCATCAAATGCTTTAAAACATGCATGTAATTCATTTACTAATTCTTGTGGCGAGAGCTGTTCGCTAACGGTGGTAAATG
>JBPOHH010000865.1:0-8881 GCA_052035765.1 Bacteroidota bacterium | reverse complement strand
TCAGCATGGAAAAATACGGCATTGAGCTCACCTCCGGCGTTGGCATGTACAATTACCGCGTCAATGCCACACTCAATGACGCCGACCTCACCGCAAGCACCCAATGGGAAATAGGATGGATGCTCGGCGGCGGCTATGCCTATCCGCTTTCCCGGTCTTTCAGTATTGGCGGAGATATTCGCTTCTATTCCATTACCGAACGTCAGGTGACGCTCACGTCGCTGAGCGCTAAGGTGCAGTGGCAGTTGTGGTATTGATGTAGTAAACCATTGGAATTAATCCATTTACAAAACTTTTCACCCGACTTCTCACGAAATCTCAATACAGAACATTGCTCACGACTTGCTATCAAAGCACTAAGTTCCACCGGTAATTTTTACCCTAATAATTCACCAAATTGATTAATTTGCTTCTCAATATCAATTCCCTGTGAGAATTCCATGCTTCGTCGCTTGACGTTCCTACATACGACCATTATCCTTCTGCTGTGCGCTGCTCTCGGCGCATTGCTCGGAAGCTGCGCGCAGGAAACGGTGACCGTCCGGCTGCCGCAGAGTACGCTCTCGATACTGGCGACGGCATCGGCGCTGGAAGGTGTGCCGGGGCAACCCTATATTTATTCAACATTTACCACCAATCCACCCTCGCAGCCGCACTTCGAATGGCTGCTCGATGATTCGATCATTGCTCCCCGGTCATCCGTTCGCCAGATTAGTATCAGTTTTCCCGAGGACGGCTGGTATTTCCTGCGGGTGAATCTCTATGATGCCAACGATGGACGCCTCGCCGCTACGTCGATTATTCATATAAATATCCGCTCTGCGTATCCGGTTATCGCTATGACCGAACTCCCCGCGGGGAAATATATGATGGGTTCGAACAAGAATTTTTACGAACAGCCCGTGCACCAGGTCGCGCTCTCTAGGCGCATTGCCGTTGGAAGAATGGAAGTGCTGCAGCGTGAATGGCGGATGCTTATGGGGTACAATCCGAGTTGGTTCAGGGGCGATTCTCTTCCGGTCGAAAATATTTCGTGGAATGATGCCGTTAATTTTTGCAATCGTCTTTCTGTGCGCGCAGGGCTGGTGCCATGCTACACGTGGAGTAACGACTCTGTCGTATGTAATTTCAATGCAAGCGGTTACCGTCTGCCTACCGAAGCCGAGTGGGAATACGCAGCCCGCGGAGGCACGAGCACCGACAGCTATGGCGGCGATTATCTGCCAACGGCAAATGGCTGCATACCTGCCGATCCTGTGCTCGGCCCTCTGGCGTGGTACTGCGCAAATTCCGACGAAGTCACACATACGGCTGGTAATAAAAAACCCAACGCGTTCGGACTCTATGATGTCATCGGGAATGTCAGCGAATGGTGCTGGGACTATTATCTTGACAGTTATTATCGTACCTCACCGGCAACAGACCCGCTAGGTCCTGCCTCGGGCTCCGGACGCCTGCTGCGTGGCGGTGCATTTTCGAGTACACTTTTTAATTTACGGGTATCTTATCGTGGTATTCAATATCCAGAACATCCCAGCAACACAACGGGCTTTCGCGTGGTACGCACTCTGCCGTAAGTGTTTACTTGCGTGCTTACTTGCTTTTATGGCAAGTGGTTGCAGCGACACTGTCGAGACTGTTACGCTCCCGCCCGCTTCACGGAAAGATTCTCTCGATCTCTTCCGTCGGGCATTTGCAGCGCCTGAAGAATGCCGCTCCTGCCATCCGGATCATTTCCGTGAATGGGAGGCGTCGATGCATGCCTATGCGATGAAAGATCCGGTTCTCTTCGCACTCGATAGCGTTGGACAACTACGTTCCGCCGGACGCCTCGGACAATTCTGCGTCGAATGCCACTCTCCCACGTCTGTGTTAATTGACAATATCGCGCACTCGGGTGAGCGGAACAAACTTTCGGGAATTTCTGCCCATGGTATCAGTTGCGACGTGTGTCATCGCCTCGCGCCCAATCAATCGACAACAAGTAATTCCCTCAAATTCATCCTCGACTCGACACGCCTCGGTCCCATACCGGACCCACTGCCCAACGCCTATCACCGTTCGGAATATGACAGCCGTTTTGATGATAATTCCGAAATTTGCCGCCCGTGCCATGACTTCAATACACCGAATAATTTCCCGATTGAACGTACCTTTACCGAGTGGAAAAACAGCACCTTCCCCGGCCGGCTCATTTCCTGCCAAACCTGTCACATGAAATTTTACACCGGGAAAGCCGCCACCGGCGGTCCTGTCCGTGAGCGCGTGCATCATCATACTATGGTCGGTGTCGATGTGCCTCTGACAGAATTCCCCGGACGTGAAGAAACCATCAATGAAATCGCTGCCATGCTAACGTATTCTGTGCAAATGGACATCATTGCGCCGCAGACGGTTCGCATGCAGGACGGATCGCTATCTCTCCAAGCCGTTATCCAAAACATTCTTACAGGACACAACATTCCCTCCGGCGCGATTTTCGAACGTCAGATGTGGCTCGAAGTCATCGCAAAAGATGAGAGAGGCGACACGCTTTTTGCCTCCGGTCTGCTGGATAAAAATGGCGATTTGATGGACTATCACAGTGATGAAGTACGCAGCGGACGCATCAGTGAGGACAAATCCCTTGCGCTCTATAACGGAAAGGCGCTTCGTCATGGCAACGAAACGCCTTTTTTCTGGGAAGCTGATTTTGTGGAGAATCGAACGATTCCGCCTTTTGAATCACGCATGAATCGATTTCAAATTCCGATACCACAACGCACCGGAGCCGAGATTCAGGTGAGCATCCGCTTGCGTTTTCGCGCTTTGCCGCCGTATCTTTTGCGTATGCTCGGTCATCCGGGACTCGTCGAGAAGGTGCCTATTTTTGATATGGAATCCGAAGTACAGACAATTCTCGTGCAGTAATTATCTACTAAAATGCAGTTACGCTCCACGCAATGAATCGACAATCTTCATACCCGAGGCACGAATAGACGGCAGTACGCCGCCGACAAAACCCATCAGCACGGCAAATCCGAGCGACAATATCACGATCATCGGCGAGAGAGCAAAGGAGAAAGCAAGCTCCGAGAACGAACTGAAATTCATCGTAGAAATCGAGAAGAACGTTAGCCCGGATGCAAGGACTAATCCAATAAGTCCGCCGACAAATGAGAGCATAAGGGATTCAAATAAAAAGGCAAACAGCACCGAGCTCCGATGAAAGCCCAACGCGCGCAACGTGCCAATCTCCATTGTTCTGTTCGCTACCGACGTGTACATCGTAATCATCGCACCAATCATCGCGCCCACACTGAAAATAACGGTAATGACCAATCCCAAAATGCGCAGAAACAATGCAAGTCCTGCCGCTTGCTTTTCAAAAAATGTTCGCTCAATTTCCACTTCCATCTGATTGAGCCGCGGGTCGCTTGCCATCTTGCTTTTCATCACGTCGAGCTCGTCTTTGCTGGTAAATCGAAACGTTATACTCGAGTAGGCATCCCGCTTATAAGCGCCGCGTAATTGCTCGACATCACCCCACATCTCGGTATCAAATGCGCTGCCACCGGCTTCCATCACTCCAACGATAGTCCAGAAATCACCGCCGAATTTAACTTTATCACCAAGTCCGGCGCCATTAAAGCGGGCATTGGCCTGCTTGCCGACGACGATTTCCCGTGCGCCGCTTCTGAACCACACGCCCTCGACAAGCTTTACATTCGGGCGCAGAGTAAAGACTTGCGGACTCACTCCACGCACCGATACATTACTCATACCGCCGGATTTCTTGATTAAATTTATCACCGTCGCTACTTCGTTCGACATGACGGGCTTGCCTTGCGCATCCTTTGCAATTCCTTGCAATGTCGAGAGTTCATTCGCAGTTGCGAGGTCGATTATACTCGATATTTCATTATTCGAGCCCTTGCGGGTAATGATGGCATTATCGTCCGAACCGGTCGCTATGAGCGCTTTTTCCACGCCATACGCCATCATGAGTACAGCGGCAAAGACAAATACCACGAGCGCAACGCCGATGATGGTAATCGAAGCCGTGAGTTTCCGCGCAAAGAAATTCTTGAAAATATAATAGAATGGAATGTTCATGTGTATCTTTCAGTATAATATTGAATTACCCATTAAAGCGCAGACCTTCGACGATCTGTATTTTGGTATTATGCACGACCGGAAGAACCGATGCGAGCCCGCCAAGCAGCAGTGCAGACGAGAATGCTATGATGTATGTACTCGGTGCAATAAAGAATACCGGAAAGTACTGCTTCGGCACAAATGCACCGAAAATAATCACCATCACATACAGCATACCGACACCGATAATCGCCCCGATGAAGGCAATTACAATCGACTCACCGGCGATAAATGCCACGAGATGATTCCCCCGGAATCCGAGCGCTTTGAGCATCGCATATTCGCGGGTACGCTCACGGGTGGACATAATCATCGTATTGCCAAGTACCATGAGAATAATACCGATAATAAGAATCGACATGATCCTGATTGCAGTAAAAATTGCACTGTAAGCATCAAAAAAACTCTGATTAAACGCACGCTCTGTCTCACTCTTGGTCTCGGCACTCGAATTCAAAAACTGATTGTCAATTGCCTTGGACACCTCAGCAGAATTCGTCCTCGGCTTGAGCTTCGTCACGACCCAGCCGATTTTATTTGCTCTCGCCGGTGACTCCTGCAACAGGCGTTCGTTCAAATACACCCAACTAAAAAACATCTGCGTGCCGTCGGTGTTTTGGTCGCGACGCTTGTAGATTCCTCGTACGACAAAGTCCCATTTTCCCGGATAAATATCACCTTCAATGGTCATAATATCACCAACCTTTATCTTAAACTGTTCGGCAATCGACTCCCCAATCACACAGGCATTCCGCTCTTTGATGAATGCCTCACGTTCTTGGTCGGTCACCTGATACTCAGGATAGACCTCAAAAATTCGTTCCGGCTGACAAGCCATGCGCGGGAAAAAATTCGCCGGTTCTTTATACACCCCGCCGAACCAATTCAAATAGCATAGTTTTTCGATGCCTTCGGTCTTTTCAATTTTATCGGCGTATGCAAGCGGCAGAGGAAAGATAAACGACACCGCGTCGCGTGTCACGAGGCGCTCGACCGAACCTGCTTCGATGCCCGCATCCCAGGACGTGAGCACCGTTCTCAGCAGACCAAACGCCGACACGGCAATCGCTATTCCAAGTACCGTAAGGATATTACGTAAGGGATGGCGGAGCGTGTTTTTCATAACCATACGTGTAGTATTCATACGTTATGCTCCTTCCGGTAATAAATCACCTTTATCCAAATGCCGGACGATACCCGCATGTTCGGCAGCAGACGGGTCGTGCGTGACCATGATAATCGTCTTGCCGAATTCCTTATTCAGGCGTTCAAGGAGGGTCATAATTTCGAGAGCGGACTTTTTATCCAAGTCTCCTGTCGGCTCATCGGCAACGATGATATTCGGGTCCGTCGCGATTGCACGGGCTATAGCCACACGTTGCTGCTGACCGCCGGAGAGCTGATTGGGTGTGTGTTTCATACGGTCGGCGAGCCCTACAATGGCAAGTGCTGTCTCGACTTGCTGCTTGCGCTGCGCCTTGGAGAGCGGGGTGAGCATGAGCGGTAATTCTACATTTTCATACGCAGTAAGCACCGGTATTAAATTATAGAATTGAAAAATAAAGCCCACATTCCGCGACCGCCATGCCGATAGCTGAGACTCACTTAACGAGCCGATATCATCGCTATTAATGGTGATCCGACCGCCGGATGGACGATCGATACCGGCGATGAGGTTCAGAAGAGTAGTCTTGCCGGAACCCGACGGACCCATAAGTGCGATAAACGAACCCGACGGTATATCGAGCGATACATTATTGAGTACCGGCACGGACATTTTATCACGTGTATATGTTTTAGACACGTTTTCTACTTTGATTGCAGTTGACATAACTACCAACAATTAATAATGAGTAAAATTATTGAACCATGTATTTCGAGATTAGACCGAGTTGGATTCGTAACTGAATGAGTGCGAAATTAGAGCTTCGTATTGACAACAGTATGTCAGTATGAAATTACTATTTTGATTCTCCGGCAATTTTTATGATTTGGTCTTCTATTCGTACGCATGAACGAATAGTATTCGCCCCTTCGGTCGGTTAAAAATTCCAAAGCATACATCATTTAGCGGAAATCTTATTTTTTCACTTTCACGGCTGAGCCGGAAGCGAGCTTATCCGATGGACTGATGACCAATTTATCACCGGCTGAAAGTCCGCTTACTACTTCGATTGCGCCGCCCATAGTTTCGCCGGTCTGAATAGTTACCTCGGTCACGATGTCATTTTTGAGAACATAGACCACTTTCTTGCCGTTTTTAGACACCACAGACGCAGACGGGATGGTTAATTTCGGCGGGGCAGATTCACTTTCAGCGCTGGTATTATCCTTAAGGAACATCACCTTAGCGCTCATTTCGGGCAATACGCGTGCATCACGGTCATTGAATTTAATCTTAGTGAGGACGGTTGCTTTAGCGCGGTCAGCCGTTGGGATGATTTTGCTTACCTGACCGCGGTAGCGTTTGTCGGGGAATGCATCGAGGGTAATTTCACATTGCATGTCGGGCTTGATACGTTCGATATTCGACTCGGAGACGTCTGCTTCTACTTCGAGTGAGGTCATATCGGCGATTGTCACGACGGCCCCGCGCGAACCTACCGCGCCGCCGAGAGAGGTAATCACTTCGCCGACATTTGCGTTTTTGTTGAGCACTGTTCCATCGAACGGCGCGCGGATAACCGTATTTTCTACCTGTACTTGCGCTGCGCGGATATTGGCGTCCGACACTTTGATACTTGCCTGCGCCGATGCGACGGCAGCTTCTGCGCGTTTGACCCGTGCTTCGGAATTGGTGAGGTCGAACGAGGTGGTGGCGCCGCTTTGGCTCAGCCGGCGCTGACGCTCAAGATTGAGCTTGGCATCTTCGAGTTCGGCTGATGCATTTTGGAGATTTGCCTTCGATACTTCGAGCGAGGCGGTGGCATTCTGGAGGTTCGCCGACACATCATTACTTTCGATGCGACCGATAATGGAGCCGGCTTTCACGACATCACCTTCGATGACGTATAAATTTTCTAATCTGCCGGTCGCTTTCGAGGATATGGATGCTTTGCGTTGTGCGACGACATAGCCGCTCGAAGTGAGCACGGCATTTGCCTGCGAGGGTGAGGTCATGATGGCGGTTGCCACTTCGACTTCTTCTGCCTGAAACGAAAAATTGCTGTTTTTGAAGAAATAATACCCGCCAAAAAGCGCCAACAGTATCACACCTGTGACGACATATTTTGTTTTCGAACCGCTCGGCTCGCGTGGGATTTCTCTATTAATTTTCAGCGACGATAAATCAACATTGTTGTGGTCAATTGCCATATATGTAATCCGTAAAGATGAGTATAGTGTATTCCTAAGTAATAATCTAATTAATATAATACGTTATTTTACCCTTCGAAGCGTTCGATGCTTTTGATGCCTTTTATCTTTTTTAATTTATCAAATATCCTGTTCAGATGGTCGGTATTTTTGACAAACACCGTCACAATTCCCTCAAACACCGACTCCATTGCATGAATATTCACACTCCGAATGCTCGTATTATTATACGACACGACGGCATTGGTAATTTCATTCAGCATACCGGCGCGGTCATCTCCCGTGATGCGGATTGCGGCGATAAAATCACCCTGCGACGACGCCGACCACTCGAGTTCCATGAGGCGGGAATGGATTTTATTCTGTAATTCCTTGATGTTTTTACAGGTTTTCCGATGCACTTTGATCCCGCTCCCGGTCGTGACCACACCGACAATCTGATCGCCCGGCACAGGATTACAGCATTTGGCGTAATTATAAAGCAAAGCCGCTGTATTTTGAGCATTTCCAATCACATAGACGCCGGTGGTGTTACCGCGGGAGGTCGATAAGATCGACTCGAACGTAATTTCCGACGTGGCGACTTCGTTAATTGGCGCTCCGGGTTTCATTTTTTCCCGAATTAATTCAAAAACACCTTCAATATTAGCGGTTCCGATGCCAAGAGCGTAGTAAAATTCTCCTTTGTTATCAAATTTTAATGACTGCAGCACTTTTTCGAGTCCGTCTTCATTGATGTGGAGATCATTTTTCTTCACTTTCTTCTCCCAGATTTCCTTTCCTTCAAACTGTTTCTTGCGTTTTTCCTCATTGAGATACTTGCGAATATGCGCTTTAGCCTTGTGCGTAATGACGAGGCGTTCCCAATCACGATTCGGATTCTGATTTTTCGAGGTCAGAATTTCGACCGAGTCACCATTTTCCAATTTGTAATCAAGAGGCACAATTTTTCCGTTCACTTTCGCGCCGATGCAATGATTCCCCACCTGCGAGTGAATGGCAAAAGCGAAGTCGAGCGGCATCGAGCCGAGCGGGAGATTACGCAATTCACCTTTCGGCGTAAAAATGTGTATCTCATTTTGGTATAAGGTAATTTTGAATGATTCGAGTAATTCCGGGATGGCGTCTTGTCCGGAATTTTCGAGCACGTCGCGCATATTATTCGCCCATTCTTCGAGGTCTTTATTCCCAAAAATTGCGCTTTCGTCATTGAGCGTTTCGGCCTTGTATTTAAAGTGCGCCGCCACGCCTTTTTCGGCGATTTCGTGCATGTTTTTGGTACGGATTTGCACTTCGACACGCTTGCCGTCCTCGCCGATGACCGTCGTGTGCAAACTCTGATACCCGTTCTTCTTGGGAATAGAAATATAGTCTTTGAATCGTTCAGGCACCGGCGTATAAATCTCGGAGACCAACCCATAAACAATAA
>JBPOHH010000368.1:0-2082 GCA_052035765.1 Bacteroidota bacterium | reverse complement strand
CGCTTTCCGAAGGCAGCACACGATTGCTGATATTTTTTGACTATGATGAGGATAAATTAAAAGAAGAATCCGTGCCCGAGCTCGAACGTGTCGTCGATTTTATGCGGGAGAATTCTGCAGCTAAAGTAGCCTTCGAAGGTCACACCGACGACGTCGGCGCCGAAGATTACAACGATAAATTATCGCAGCGCCGGGCAGATGCGGTGAAGCAATACCTTATCCAGGCAGGAATTACGGCAGATCGCATGACCACCACAGGATACGGAAAACGCAAGCCGCTTGTCAAGTCCACCGCCGATGAAGCACGTGCCCAAAACCGTCGGGTGGAAATGAAGATTAAATAGTATTTGTACTTTGCGTATTTTTGAAACGCAGTGATATTATTTCCAAGAAAACAATGCAAACAATACAACAACCCTTTAGTAATGTGCAACTTGAGCTACTCAAGGTTTTTTCGCACCAGTTATCCGATCAGGAGATTGGTGAATTACGAAAAGTGCTTGCACAATTCTTTGCTCGCATTCTTATTCAACGTGCCAATGAAGTGTGGGATGAGAATAATTGGTCAGATGACGATATCGAGAAAATGTTGAATACTAAAATGCGTTCTAAATAGCACAACTCTTTGAAAAAAATAGTCATTGATACAAACGTTCTTTTAGTTTCAATCTCAGAAAGATCGAAACTTCACTGGATATTTAAGAGTCTCCTCGAAGGTGAGTATGGTCTTTGCGTAACGAGTTCAATTATATCAGAGTACGCCGAAATCATCGGACAACACATGGGAAGTACTGCAAGCAATGACATCATCGGTGTATTAGAAAACCTCCCAAATGTAGATTTAGTAACAACATACTATAAATTCCACTTGCTGAAAGATGAGGACGACAATAAGTTTGTCGATTGTGCTATTGCAGCAAATGCATTTTGTATTGTAAGCCATGATAAAGACTTTGCTATTCTCAAAAACATTGACTTCCCAATTGTTTCTGTGGTCAATTCCGAACAGTTTAAACAGATTTTAGGGAAGTGAATTACTTTTAAAACTCGAAACCCACTACAGTTATAGAGTGTTTGTGATGCCTTTGCTGCCCGCTTGAGGGTATTGTTTCTTTGCGTATTTTTGAAGCGCAGTTCGCTCCGATTGCCATATAATTCAGCAATCACGCGAACTGCGCTTTTTAATAGAAACCCAATTTGATGACACGACTACTCCTTATACTTTCTCTGCTAAGTTCTTGTGGAATTACCGCACAAGCGCAGTGGGGGAGTCCGCGGAATTGCCGTGAACTGAATTCCGTGACCGACGATTTTGCTCCCGTCTGGAATACCTCGCAACACTTATTGTACATGAATTCGGAGCGCACCGGCAGGTCATTATTCTATATCGCATCCCGGAATTCTCCGACGCAATTCTCCCCACCCGCCATCCTCGAATCACCCCTCAATGCAAAACGTGGCAATCAATCGTATCTCACTGTATCGGCAACAGGTTCAGCTTATCTCTCCTGCTTTACTCTCGGCGACGACCGGCCGTATTTGTCGATTTTTCATAGCGAACAGGTCGGTTCCGTCTGGAAGCAGCCCGCGCCTGTCGAGGAATTAGCCGATGAATCCTTCGGCGCACATCCGACGGTCTCGAAAGATGGACTCACCTTGATATTTGCCTCAAACCGTGAGGGAGGAAGCGGGGGAATTGACCTCTGGATTACCCGCAAGCAAAATGACGGTAAATGGTCACAACCATTAAATTTAGGCGAATCAATCAATTCAACCGGTAATGAAATCACTCCCTTTTTAATCGGTGATTCTCTGTATTTTAGTTCGGATGGCTGGGGCGGAAAAGGCGGCTACGAACTCTTCCTCTCCGTCAAAAATGCAGGTGTGTGGCAGGCGCCGGTACCACTCTCCGAACTCAACACCGAAGCCGACGAAACAGATTTCACGCTTTTGGACAATCAAACCGCGCTGTTTGGTTCGAACCGCACCGGCGGTCTCGGTGGAATTGACCTCTATGAGTCTCACATCGAGCTCGGCAATTCACCGACGAATTCTCTTCCCCTCGAAATGATGATCTCGACG
>JBPOHH010000131.1:0-4198 GCA_052035765.1 Bacteroidota bacterium | reverse complement strand
ATGCAAGTATCTGGAAACTTGACCTATCGACAATTGGTGTGGATGATGATGGCGAAGCATCTCCTCACCATACGAGTACCGTCGATGCATTTCCAAATCCGGGTACGTCATTGGTAACAATTCCTTTTCCATGGAATTCAACAGGTTCTACACTTCAAGTGTTCAATATCTATGGACAAAAAGCTTTCGAGACAACAGATTTGAATTCAGAGAAATTTACCATTGATGTATCAGGATTCCCAAGTGGGATGTATTCGGTGGTTGTGACTGCGGCAGATGGTCGCATCGCGAGAACAAAGGTGGTGGTCGAGAGGTAAAAGCGCTTCTTTCCTGTTAGTCCGGCTCTTTCAACCGGACGCCTAACTTTCGAAACCACCGAGCCGCTCGCGAAGAAGCGAGGGGCTAGGGAAGAAAAAAACTGACTAGACTACAGCTTCAGCTGTAGGAAAATAGGGAAGAACAAGCGGCTTTAGCCAAATTGGACATTGTTTATCAGATGTACAGATAAGCAGTACGTTTTATAGGTAAATATGTACAGCAGTTAAAATAACTTACCGTACGGGAATAACTTACCGTACGGGAAATACGCATACATCAAACCCATATCAGTAAGCATAATTACATCAAATTTCTGCTATTTACAAATATATTGATGAACAACTACAATTTCAAAATTGGATATAACACATTGATAACAAGCATAGTTTTCTTGCTTTGTATTCATACATCCCAAGCGCAATGGGTGCAGACAAAAGGTCCGTACGGAGGAAGTATTAACTGTTCAGCATTGATTGGAACGACCCTATTTGTCGGTACATCAGGCGGAGGCGTATATAGAAGTACAGATGCCGGAGCAAACTGGGCAGCGGTCAATAATGGTTTGTTAATTCATGGTGTTTCAACGTTAGTAGTCAATGGTTCGACAATTTTTGCAGGTTCACTTGGAAGTGGCATCTTTCGGAGTCGTAACAATGGTGATGATTGGGAGGAAGTGAACATTGGTTTGACGAATAAATCCGTTCAAGGGTTTGCTGTGGTCGGTACAACGGTGTTTGCAGGCACTGAAGCCGGTATGTTTCGAAGTACAGATAACGGTGATACTTGGACTGAAGTAAATACCGGTTTACCAATTCAACGGATTTATACACTTGCAGTAAGCGGAACGACCATATATGCAGGTATGAAAGGAATCTATCGCAGCACTGATAATGGCGAATATTGGAGTTTAGTTAAAACTAATTTGTCAAATCAATACATAAATGCATTAGCTGCTAGTGAAAATCAAATTTTTGCAGGGACTGATAATGGTGTATATCGTTTCACAAATAGTGGTAAAGATTGGGTAGTATCGTATTCAGAAACGCCGCTCCCTCGTATTGACAATCTTACAATACATGGGCCTATACTGTATGCCGGTACTGGTACCGGACTATATCATAGTTCAGATTCAGGTAAGAACTGGTCAGTGATGAATGCCGGTTTGAAAGATTCAACAATTAATACACTTGCCATTAGTGGTGAGAATTTATTTGTTGGGACTTGGCATGGAGGTGTCTATCGCAAAACAGTCGACGGATTGAATTGGACGGCAGTCAATTTGGGGTTAATTAACAAAAATGTTTATTCTCTGGCAGTAAGCGGGGAGACACTTTTTGCAGGAATTTCAGATGGAGGTGTATATCGAAGTATTGACAAAGGGGAGAGCTGGACGTTAGTCAACGAGAAATGGAAGAGGTCGGTTGTTGGGACTATCGCAGTTAGTGGAACAACAGTCTTTGCAGGTAATACAGGCTGGGGAATTTATCGTAGTACAGATAATGGCGAAAATTGGACGCAAGTGAATACAGGTCTAAAAGATTATATGGTCAGTGCATTGATGATACACGGAAATTTAATATTTGCAGGTCTCTTCAGAGATGGAGTATTTCGAAGCACTAATAACGGTGAAAGCTGGACAGAGGTTAATACCGGATTGGCACATCAGAATGTACATACATTTGCAGTTTGTGGTCCATATATCTTCGTATCTACTTTTAGTGGTAGCGTCTATCGCAGCTCAGATAATGGAGATCATTGGACGAGTGCCAATACCGGCTTACCAATTCACTATATCACATCATTTGTCGTGAACGGAACGACAATCTTTGCTGCGTCCTCCGGTAAAGGGGTCTATAGAAGTACAGATTACGGAACAACGTGGACAGCTCTCACATCTGGTTTGCCTGACAATACTGGTATTTATGCTCTTACAAAGAGTGGAAAGTCGTACTTCGCAGGTAGTGAAGGTGTGTATCGCAGTTTTGACGATGGAAATAATTGGGCACCTGTCAATCTCGGACTTCCTAGTCAATACGGGATTAATTCGTTTGGGGTAATCGGCACAACACTTTTCGCAGGCACAGGTGGGGCGGGTATCTGGAAGCTCGACATTACAACGTTGGATGTCAAGGATGACAGTAAGGCTGAAGTATCCAAAGAGGTTATCGAGGACGCTTTCCCGAATCCGAGTTCTTCGAGTGTGACCATTCCTTTCCCATGGAATTCAACAGGTTCTACGCTTCAAGTGTTCAATATCTATGGACAAAAAGCATTCGAGACAACAGATTTGAATTCAGAGAAATTTACCCTCGATGTATCAGGATTTCCAAGTGGAATGTATTCGGTGGTTGTGACCGCGGCAAATGGTCGCATCGCGAGAACGAAGGTGGTGGTGGCGAGGAAATAGTATCGTGTATTCCCAACAGTAGCGATAATTTCAAATAATTACCAAAAACAACACAACAACAACTATGAAATTTACCCTTATAGATATCAATCCACAGCTTACCGATGCATGGCAGAAAGTATTCGATTCTGTTCCTGATGTTTCCGTCATGAATACCTCTATTTTTGAGGTATCGTGTGACGCTATTGTCAGCCCTGCCAATAGTTTTGGCTTCATGAACGGCGGCGTTGATTTTGAAATATCCAAGAATCTTGGATGGCATATCGAGAAAAAACTCCAAGAGAAAATCCGCTCTGAATTTTATGGTGAATTACTTGTCGGTCAAGCGACGATTGTCGATACCGGGCACACGCAATTCCCATATCTCATCGCAGCCCCGACGATGCGTAATCCGATGACACTGTCACGTTCACCCAATGTCTATTTAGCCACCAAAGCACTCCTGATTCTCCTTCAGTATGGCGTCATGAGCGATGGCACACCGGTAAAAGACAAGGTTCAATCGGTAGCAATTCCCGGCTTAGGAACAGGAATCGGTCAAGTCCCGCCAATGGTATGCGCTCGTCAAATGAGAATTGCCTGGGAAGATGTAATGCTGGAGAAGCATACAACAGAAAAGGGTTGGGAGGAGCTCCGCTCAAATTATGCTTATTTTTATACGAATGATGAGCAGTATATTCAGTATGATATTCCGTAGGGATTTACCTGAGACTGGTAGTGTAGTATAGTCGTAACGATTTGTAGTATATAATTTTTATCGTATTTAATAGATGCGTAGGGGCGGAATATTTTCTGCTCTTTCAAACAAATCGATGAATTGTAATTTCATTCCGATGAAAAGAGCTCTTCTTGACTAGCCATCAGCTTTAGCTGGTGGTGATGGTGGAAGGTTTGGGCTTTAGCCAAATTTACGATATGCATATCTATTTGGACTGGAATGAATTCCAGCCCTACAATTTGGGTCGAGCCGATGGCTCTCTTTCCCGTTTTTCAACGTTTTTCAACGTTGGGTTTTGAGTTCCGTTAGGAACGCTGCAAATTGTAGCAACGGAATTTATTCCGTTGAAAAACGACCAAATTGTAGCAACGGAATTTATTCCGTTGAAAAAACGATTCAAATTGTCACTATAAACAGTTATTCACTCCCGACCAGATTTGAAATATATTTTGAGGTTTTTGTGATATGATAATTAACTACAAAGCCATTGTCAAGTTAGAGGGCACAGCAATTGATTGTCACGGTTATATCGAAATTCATTCAATGACAGAAGTTCAAGCATATATTTCTTGGCAGTTATTCGATTGTTATAATAGCTCTATTGCTGGAACAAGTAAAAATTACTTTATTTCTAATATTGATAACTCCTTACTAAGTATGGCCTCATTGGTAATTGAGGACATAAAGAAATTTCGAATTGGGCGCAAACACAGTGTTCGTGAAATTAAGATAGTTGATGGTTGATTAACCTTGAC
>JBPOHH010000768.1:0-19030 GCA_052035765.1 Bacteroidota bacterium | reverse complement strand
ATACCATGCCCGTTGGACGTAAGCCGATAATTACCAAAGTAGTATTTGAAAATAAACTGGATGAGACGTATCAGTTTATTCGCAAGGAAATCGAACTTGGCAGGCAGGCGTATGTCGTGTATCCGCTTGTCGAAAAGTCGGAAAAGCTCGAACTCAAGTCGGCAGTTGAGCATTTTGAATACCTGCAAACGGAAGTATTTCCCGAGTACAAGCTTGGATTGCTCCATGGTCAGATGTTCTGGTACGAAAAAGACGACGCAATGAAGGCATTTAAAAACAAGGAGTTTGATATACTTGTCGCCACCACTGTCGTCGAAGTCGGCATCGACGTACCCAATTCGAGTGTGATGCTGATTGAGAATGCCGAACGTTTTGGGCTCGCGCAATTGCATCAATTGCGGGGAAGAGTAGGGCGTGGGGCGGAACAATCGTACTGTTTTTTGGCGACGAAGGATCATTTTCGTTTTCTCCTCGGCAAGAAAGACGCCGAGCTGTCCGAACGCCTTAAAGCGGTCGTGCGATTGAAAACGATGGAGGAGACGACCGATGGATTTAAGATAGCCGAAGTCGATATGAAGCTTCGAGGTCCGGGCGATGTGATGGGCACGCGTCAGTCGGGCGTGCCGGATTTTGAATTTACGGATCTTGTCAGTGATCTTGAAATTATAGCACTTGCCAAGCGCGAGGCGTTTGCGCTCATTGAACAAGACCCGCATTTACGGCGTCCCGAACATCAGGCAACGCGGAAGGAATTTTTACGGCAATATGCGGGAGAGAAAGGTTTTTTTGATGTGGCGTAGGAGCGAGGTGCAGATAATTTTCTTGAATTCCAGGTGATTACACCGGCGACAGAAAATATGTTTTCATGATTCCCTTGCCTTTGATTTCCACTTCACCACGTTCGGTGAAATGAAATTCGTGCTGACCGGTGAGCTGCGAGCGGTGCTGTAAGAGTGAGACGAAGTCCTGACTAACGTGGATTTTACCGGCTTCACCGGTGCTTTCCATCCGGCTTGCGGTATTGACAGCATCGGAATAGACATCCCATACGAAGCGTTCACGACCCATCACGCCGCAGATCGCCGAACCGGTGTGGATACCGACGCGTATTTTAAAAATCATATCCGGCGGCAGATATTCCTGTACATCATCGGGAATTTGAATTTCATGGAGCATTTCGAGGGCTGCGCGGGCGATACGCTCGGCGTGGTCGTCGCATTTTTCGGGAGCACCGGCGACTGCCATATAGCCGTCACCCATGGTTTTGACTTTTTCGCAACCGTGCCGCTTCATTATTTCATCAAAGACATCAAAGACATGATTGAGTAATTCAACCACAATATCCGGTACTACTTGTGTCGCAAGTGCCGTAAAACCAACCATATCCGCAAATAACACCGAAACATTGGAGTAATAGTCGGCAATACGCTCTTCGCCTGCTATGATACGGGTGGCGATACTTTCGGGTAATACTTTATGGAGCAGGGCAGTCGTCGCGAGGAGTTCGGCCGCTGCCGCTGCTTTTGCTAGCTCGATTTCTTTTTCACGTTCGGCGGTTTGCTTTTGCTGTTCGAGCTTGAGCGCTTTCTGCTTCGCATCTTCACTCTGCACTTCGCTTTCTAATTCCCTGTATTTTTTATAGGATATAAACGCATGTTTCCATTGTCCTTCGTGTTCGTACAATTCTGCCTGTGATTTATAGAGATCGACGAGCAGTCCTTTAGCGCCGATTGTCAGGCAGAGTTCGATTGCTTTTTGGAGGTATTCGTGGGCGACAAGGGGATTATATCCATCATAATCGGGCGTGGCGTAGAGCGAACCAATATTACCGGTGACGATGGCAATTTCTGATTTTTCACCGAGCTGCTCGTGCATGGTAAGTGCTTGGGTATAATAGTCGAGGGCGGTATCATAGCGTCCAAGTGATGAATAGACGATCCCGATATTGCCGGTGACGAGGGCGATCGAGGAATGTTCGCCGAGCGCCTGATGGGTTTTCAAGGCACGTTCATAACATTCCAATGCCTTATCATACTCTCCCAACGAATTATACACAATCCCGATATTCCCTTCCACAAGTGCGACCGAGGATGCGTCGCCGAGGGCTTCATTCGCTGTAAGTGCCTGACGGTAATAGTCTAACGCTAATGAGTGAGAATTGAGAACATAATATACATTCCCAATATTGCCGGTGATGTCGGCTACCATTGATTTTTCATCGAGGCGCAGGTGTGTTTCGAGTGCTTTGCCGAAGTATTCGAGAGCTTTATCAAAGGAGCCGAGATAATAATACACATTCCCAATATTTCCCATCATGCGGGCTATTGCGGAGTGTTCATTGAATTTTTCATGGGCAGCGAGTGCCTTGCCGAAATATTCGAGTGCTTTGTCATACGAGCCGAGATTCCATTGCATGATGCCTATCGAGTTCAGTGCCTTGGTGTGCAGGTCATGAATCGTCTGTTGATCGTCATCTTTTGATCCTCTTTGAGCAGTAAGATCATCAATTAACTCAAGCGCAAGTGCTATAGCTGACTCAAAATTACCGCGTCGTGAGGCAATTCCCGAAAGAATGAGCCGCGCTTTGGCAACGCCGATGAGCTGTTCACGGGATGGAGGAATGGTCTGCGTCGCTTCTCTGACAGCGCTTATAACGTTACCGGCAAACATTTCAGCTTCGGAGAAATTACCCCGGGCACTTTCCTCGGCAGCGCTTTGAAGAGAGGATTCAATATCTACGGATGAGTGCATACGTTGATGGATAGAGGGAGTACGAATAGTATTTCCACTACAAAAATACATGTTTTCGAGGCATGAATCTTCGAATTTTCTACGAGAAAATGCGGGTGAAATATTCAAACTTCGCCACCGGCAATCGGAAATGAATTCCGGCGGAATAATTGAAGAGATGAGCCGATGCATAGCCCAAGGCAGCGCGCATCGAACCTATTGAAATATCAAAGTTTACAATTTTCCAGTTGCTCCCGATGCCGGCTGTAAAGCTTGCTCCTTCCGCGCCGCCTGCCTGCATGCCGAGCCGGCCGAGGAGACCTTGGTCACCGATTTGTATTCCGAGTCCTATGCGCGGAGTGGTCGTCGTGGCGCCGGTCTTGGTAAAACCCTGCGTGTATTCACCGACGACACACAATGGCATATCCCACAGTCTTTGAGCGAGTGGCACGAATACTCCGAGGCGGAGGCGCATGGGAAGGAGTGTGCTCAAGCTCCCGGATATTGCCTGCCCTTTGTAGATATCAAGTTGAGAATTCGTGACTTGCGTAATACCGGTAATGGTGTCTTTTGCGTCGGCGGAGTAGGTCTTGGAGGCAGAATTCCAGGATATCCATCCTATATCAAGCAGTGAACATGACAGGAGCGCCTGACGCCCGCTACTGTCGGGTTCCGTCAGGTTCGCCGTACAGCCGAGGTCGATTCCCATACCTACACCGGCGGTCGTTCCACCAAAACCGGTAAAATTCCCGATGCGGAGTTCGTCCGGCGCACTGCCACCCATCCGTGCCTGATAGCGCACGCTCACCGCCCAATTATAGGTTGAGTCCCAAGTCTCAGGAATGTAAGGCGTTAGAGTGGCTGAGTTCGATGCGTCAAGGTGCTGCATGAGCGCCCCCCGTATAAATTTCACGGTAGCGCCCAGGGATATGCTATTGAAATACGCTCGGTTATCTTCATTGGGTATCATCAGCTTCTGAGCGTAGCTTACTCCGTAGCTCGATGTCATGAGCGCAGAGTACATTCCACCGGAGAGTTCAAGTCGTTCTTTGCCGGCGTAACCATTAAATATGCGGGAGAAATTGTCGGGGAATTGAAGCTGCAATTGGAGGGAATTGACGATACTAAAGCCCAGCGTACCGGAATTCGGCAAGCTAAGAATGATCCCAATCGGCATTGTCTCCACCTGCGCGGTAATTGTTCCGCCATCGACTTTTTGTGCGAACATATCCCGTTCAGCCGGCGAGAGATAGCGCGGATTCCAACTCCCGTACACATCAACGGTACCATCTCCACCAAAATAATCATTAATATCTTTAATAGTAAAGACGCTGCTGCCAAGCATTGCTCCGGCGGTCAGCACCGTCCACTCAAGCGTGGCGCTGGTGTCATTTCTGTAGATATTTGCCGGATTGGTCGTGAGTGCATTTGTTCCCCGTGAGAAAGCGACACCTGCCTTACCGAGTGCCATAGCGCCAATATCAAGCTGCTGAGCGGAAAGCGAACAAATACTGATAGAGAGAAGGAATGTAATGCTAAGCAGAAATGAGTAGTTACCGAACATCCGTATTCCCCTTAAATTCAAGCATAGCACGTACATGAAAATAATCACTGGTGAGGAATCGAATGTACGGCGCAGTCGCAGCCCGGGGTTCGGTCGTAAATCCCACATCTATCCCGTAGCGTGCCGACTCTAGTATTTTCGCCACATCGGCTGAATCGACTTCCAGTGAGAATCCCGATTTGGTTTCACCGCTGGAAATACCGTCATTTCCGTAGGGAGCCGATGCGAAGGTAATTGATCCGGATTTCGGGAGCTTGAGAATGGTATTTCCTTGGGAATCATAGAAATAAATCATGCACCCGACATCGGCGGGAATATGGCTTTTCGTTTCCATCGTGAGCTTGGCAGTCGTCAGATTTTTCCGGCGTTTGAGAATTTCCTCCGACACGTTCATACTTTCTGTTTTATAAAAATTCCCGCCGGCAATGGTCAGTGTAAGCGGTATTCTCACCTCGGCAGTGCCACGGAAATAATCGGTATTCTGTACGAAAAAGGGAGTATTTGAATTTGTGGTAACACTTGCTTCAATTCGTGCAAATTTCGGGAATTCGGGAATGTCGAGCGAACCGAGTGGTATGCTGAGCGTGGTTTGGAACGGAGTCGTCGTTGCGCCGTTACTCGTAGCTGCTCCAATGACTTGTGAAGGTATAGTAACGACCGTCAGAACCTTACCCGCAAGGTCAAGCAGAGATGCTTTCCCGCTGAAATTAGCGCTCACGCCGGCTGAATTGATGAGCTGTACTTCGAGGAACGATTCTTTGGCAAGCAGGCGATTGAAGGTAATTTTATCAATATTTCCCTGCGGCACGAAATCGACGGTCGAGGAAAAGGTAATCTTCGTCTGTGGCAGCGACAGACCGGCAGCCGAGGTAAGTCCAAGCGAAGCAATCACTCCGCTGAGTTTGAATTGGTCGTTTTCGTCAAAAAGTTCTTTGGCAGATGCGGGGATTGGATTCGTGAGAACATCAATTACGAAGTGGAGCGCCGTAATCCGACCGGCATTCGATGCACGGTCTATCGAGTCCGGTATGAGGCGATAGGCAGCCCCGGCGGATGTGAGGGTAATTAACTTTGATTGTTTCTTTGAAAGCGGGAATTGCAGAGAATATTCCTTGCCGTCACTCTCGCGGTGGAGCTGCGGCAGACGCACGGTGACTGCGCCCGAGACCGGAAAGGAATTCGTCAGATTGAGCTGCGCTTCGAACGCACGGAGCACAGCATTCGATAAAACAGTATTATCGGTAAATGGTGTAGAAGCAGTGAAATGCAACGTTTGCACGGCGAGTGCGACTTTCGCCTGACGAAGCGACGTATTCTGAAGAATCACCCGAAAGCGCAGGGTGCTTGTCGTGTCGTAGCTTACGGGAGCGCCATTCGAACCCTGCGAACGGAGCACGGCTTTGATGCGGGAGTCCTGCGTGAGTTTTTGTTCGGTAATAGTGAGAATAATTGCTCCACCCGTGCTCGTTGAATCGCCACGAGTCTGCGACTTCGGAAGAGTACGTTGAGCAAGGGTAAGTGGCAGAAAAATATCATTTTGTCCGGGAGTGGAAAGGATAAAACCGGCAGACGTCTCCGAGGGTAGTGTGCCGATTTCGAGGTCAATCGGGAAATTATTTGTGATAATAATCTGCAGTGTAGCAGAACGGAAGACGGCGAATTCACCATCATTTGCCGACAAAACAGGCGACTCGAAATAGTCAGTGCCGGCACCAAGAGTCGGGATGACGGCTTTCGCAGGCGGCGGTGGCAGCGTTGGGTAGAGCGCTCGGATCGGAATAGTAGCTGTATTGCCAAAGCTAATTTTATCAAGTACTTGCGTTTGCTCGCGGGCTGTGCTGACATAATTGACCGTCATCGAAGGCAGGCGGAGAGAGTCACCGATCATGGTCACCGGGAGAGGCGCGCCCTGTACTAAGATTAAATTCCCGAGACCATCCTTGCGCAGGAGCGCCGAATCCTGTACCATCTGATCGATTGTTACGAGAGAATCAATAATCGGAGCCGTGAGCCCGATATCAAAAACCGGTGCTACGAATCGGGTAGGGAGATCGCTGCAACTCACTGCAAATAAAGCAAGTGCAGTATATACTAATATGGTGGGAATTTGCAAACAACGCAGTAGAAATTTCATCAAATGGACTCCGTGGATAATTGATGACGGTAAGAAGTGAAATTCAACAGAAAGTTACACGCCGACCACCTGCAAAATACTACATTTCATCGATATCCCTTGCGTGAGAAAGCGGGGAATGCGCTGAGAAAATTTATAGAATTTACAGCTCAAGAGGAAGATAAATATGCTTCATCAGCATCCACAGAAAGCTATCGGTGTACCTCTTTTGTTCCCGAATAGAGTTCGAACTCAAACAACCGACAATCGATATCAGCATTAAAAAACTCCACCCGGCGCTTGGCACGGAGTCCGACACCTTTGCCTAAGTCCATGTTACCGGTGAAGATATATCCAAAGTAACCGCTGCATTTTTTCTTGAAGAAGTCACCGATTTCTTTATAAACGCCTTCGAGATGTTCGATATCACCCAGGCGCTCACCGTATTCAGGATTGAGCATTACCACGCCGCCGCCCGGTGGCACGGTGGTATCGCGGAAGTCGCAGCAATCAATTTCTATCATCGAATCGACACCGGCGAGGCGGGAATTTTCGCGAATGGCATAGATTGCTTTTGCATCGTAATCGGTGGCGATGATGCGACCATTGAATGGAATAATTGCTTGCTCGGCTGATTTTATAAGTGATTGCCAGATATTGGGATTGTATTCCCGGACATGCATAAATCCAAAATTTTCACGCAGTAAGCCCGGTGCGCGATTAGTCGCAATGAGCGCGGCTTCGATGGCAAGTGTACCGCTTCCGCACATAGGATTGACAAAATTGGACTGTTTGTCCCAGCGTGTGGCCATAATCGTTGCCGCGGCTAAGGTTTCGCGCATTGGTGCTGCATGCGGCAGCTTCCGGTAGCCGCGCTTGGACAGGGAGTCGCCTGAGGTGTCAAGATAAATGCAGCAGTCATTGCCTTTCCAGTAGAGGAAGACGACCGTGCGGTCGGTGTCCGAACCGGAGTCGGGGCGTTTATTGGTTTTATTGCGGATACGATCGACGATGGCGTCCTTGCATTTGACATTGGCGAATTGGGTATTGTTGATGCTCGGTGTGTCGATTGCCGATATGACACTGACGTAACCGTCTTCCGGAACAATCTCTTCCCATGGAATGCGCGAGGTATGGTAATACAAATCGGCAGGCGTGGCAGCACGGAAATCTTTGAGAGAATAGAGCACGCGGTGGGCAGTACGCAGATGGAGATTCAGACGCAGGGTATCGACAAAGCTACCTTCGGTGGAGACTCCGGCGAATGATTCGCCGATAATAGGAAAGCCGAGCTCGATCAGCTCGGCTTTGAGGTAGGATGTCATTCGTTTGGGACATGTTACGAGAATTCTGGATGTAGGCATTATCGAGTATAAACTGAGAAATAGTACTATTAAAATCTAAATGAGAGCCCAAGTTGCGCTGTAAGCAAATCGGTCGTCGAGGTTGACGGAGAGTAAAGCGGAATATCATTCCCGTTTGCATCTTTGCCATTGGTAATCGACACGCCCGGCTTGAGGTATTCTGCTTTGCCGCCTATTAAATACCGCACACGCATATCGAGGTAAATTGCACCACCAAAATTGGTCATGATACCATCTTTATACTCCGGCTTTTCGGAGTATAATTTGATACCCAACCCTCCGCCGATTCCATAGCTGAGAGCTATATCATCGTAATTCGTCGAAGAGGCAAAGGGCACATCGGCAGGGTTGTTACTCTGGCTTTTTACGTCACTTGAAGTGTAAAGATAGTGAAATCCGACGAGACCTTCGATATAGGGCAGTACGAACTTCAAGTCCGGCTGCAAACGCAGGAAAGTGTGACCCGTCACGAGATTGTAGCTTGTTTCGATAGTAACATTAATACGGGAAAGCGCTCCATTTCCAAGAGGTTGGGTGAAATTTTCATTGCCATAACTCGTAAATCCGAAATCAAGTCCTACGGCAAACGGCACAGCAGAGGAAGGTGCATACGCGCCGTACAAATTAATTCCATAGCCAAATTTATCTAATGTATCACCGAAGGCATTCTGAGGCATTGCTACCATAAATCCTATTCCGGCGAGACCGTTGTAGGTTTGGTCTTCGGTGTCTGCCGGCTGACCGCTGACAGAAGCTGTCGCTTTGGGAGGAATTGGGGTGGTACTCTGAATCGGTTTACCGGAAATTTGAGAAGAAGCAGACGGGAGAGAAATGCACGAAACAGCGAGGATTGAGAGCAGACAAACGAATACTTTCACGGGATACTTTCTAAAAATGAATAAAAAATGTGACCCCATAACGGCTAAAACAACTCTTGGTTTCAGCAAGCATCGGTCCCGACAGCAGGATGCTAAAGCGCAGAAACGATAAAATAGAACTGCTCCTGATACGAATGGGAAGCTGTGACAGGTGGAATCACCACCGTACAATTTCGGCAAACGTATCAGGAGCAGTTTTTGAAGGAATCTAACTGTCTATTGATGCAAGTATTTAATACAAAAACATCAATTCTCTGTATTTCGGCAGTGGCCAGCATTTATCATCGACTAATGATTCGAGCATATCGGCATGCGAGCGTACTTCCTCGAATAATGGCTTGAGCTTGTAATAAAAGTCAATGGAAATCTTGGCTTCGTCATGAACGGATTTTATTTCGTTAAATGTCGCTGTCATGTTCGCTGTCGATGTCATCAAGCTGTTGAGATGTTCGGAGATTGACCGCAAATGATCAATCGTTCCCGACGAGTGCTCTGCCAGACCTACTTGAGCAAGTCCTTGAATTGTAGTAAGTAAACTATTTTGATACTCAACGACGGACGGAACGATTTGGGTCTTGACAATCTCCAGCATTACTTTGTATTCGATTTCGATTTGCTTAATGTATTCTTCGACATAGACATTATAGCGGGAAATGACTTCTTTCTCGGTATAAATTCCATTGTTTACGAATACATCCACCGCTTTTTGCTTGGTGTATTCGAGCAATGCTTCACCGGTCGAACGGATATTGGCGAGTCCGCGTGAGGATGCTTCATCGACCCATGCATCGCTATATCCATTGCCGTTGAAGATGATTCTTTCGGAGGCGATGAGAGTTTGACGGAGAACGGTTTTGACGGCTACCGTTGTGTCTGTGCCACGGGCGATAAGTGCATCAACTTCAGATTTGAATACTTTTAACTGATTAGCTACGATAGTATTAAGTACAGTCATCGGATGCGACACGTTGACCGATGAGCCGACCGCGCGGAACTCAAATCTATTGCCGGTAAAGGGCATCGGCGAGGTTCTGTTTCTATCGGTATTGTCTTTGTTGATTTTAGCTACTTTCGGTACATCGAGGAATAATTCATCGCTTGTTCTGCGGAATTGGTCGAGAGTGCCATTCTTGAAATGTTCCAATATTTCAGCTAAAAATTCACCCACATAGACCGAGATAATCGCCGGTGGTGCTTCATTTGCTCCTAAGCGGTGTTCGTTGCCCGCATTGGCAATACTTGCTCTTAAAAGTCCGGAATGCTCATTGACAGCTTTCAGGAAATTCACTAAAAAGGTCATGAACTGCAGGTTATTTTCCGGTGTATTTCCCGGGCTGAACAGATTTTCTCCGGTATTGGTGGCGAGTGACCAGTTGTTGTGCTTGCCTGACCCATTGACCCCGGCGTATGGCTTTTCATGAAGTAATGCACGCAGCTTGTGTCGTTTTGCAATTTTATCGATAATGTTCATCAGCAGGGAGTTATGATCGGCGGCGATATTAACCGACTCAAAATACGGCGCACATTCGAATTGCATAGGAGCTACTTCATTATGACGGGTCGTAATTGGAATACCCATCATGAGGCAGTCATCCTCAAAATCATGCATGAAATCGACGACACGTTCGGGAATGGTACCAAAATAATGGTCTTCCAGCTGCTGTTCTTTGGCAGGAGGATTACCGAAGAGTGATCTTCCGGACATCATGATATCAGGTCGTGCATTGTAGAGTGCCTCGTCGATTAAGAAATATTCCTGTTCCCAGCCAAGTGTCGGATACACTTTTGTAGCAGGATTATTAAAATACGAGAGTACATCGAGTGCTGCGGTATTGATGAGGTGAATTGACTTCAGCAGCGGAGTCTTGAGGTCTAGTGATTCGCCGTTATAGGAAACAAAGATCGCCGGAATACAGAGCGTTTTGCCGTGGCTTGACTCTAAAATAAATGCGTACGATGATGGATCCCATACGGTATAGCTTCTTGCCGAGTGAGTACTTCTCAAGCCGCCGCTCGGAAAGCTCGATCCGTCGGGTTCCTGCTGAATCAGTATCGAACCGTTGAAGCTTTCAATCGCATTGCTTGACTTATCGAGTCTGAAAAACGAGTCATGCTTCTCGGCTGTCTTACCGGTCAATGGTTGGAACCAATGAGTATAGTGGGTTGCGCCATTATCAATTGCCCAGTTTTTCATTCCGAGAGCTATCATTTCGGCTGTTTTGGGGTTGATTCTCTCACCGCTTTCCATTGACTCCATGAGACTTTCATACGCATCGCGCATCACATATTTTTTGATGGCTGCAGTACCAAATACCAGCTTCCCGAAATATTCGGAAATCGGCTGACCTACCGTATCACTGAGGAATCGTTTGTCAATAAAATCTTCGTTCACTTTGGAGATCGTATCTTTTCTCATAACAGTAAAGTATTAAAATTGTTGAACATAAACACTATTTTTTTAACAACAGAAACGCCCCGTTCACCATTCCTTGAGACACCGATTGTGACGCAACAAAGCGTACAAGCAGCCATCATAAAGCGACTGTATCTGCCGTTAATTTGTATCCGAAAACAAAAATACCATACATAAAAGTAGCAACTGCTACTAATAAACTACTAAGATGAGGCATGTGAAGACTCAAGAAATCGAGCATGGAGTACGATTTTACATACTACAAGTTGGGCATGTCTTTCCATGCGAGGTGCAGGAGATACAGTGGCAGGTCAGGTAAGGCGAGGGGGATTAGTATGGAATTGTGTGGTGGGTAGAGTGTAGGCGCAGGTAGTGGCACTAACTATTGAGTTGATAGACAGGATATGTTGGTTTTTGGGGAGAACTATATTTCATTCGGTTGGGCTTGTTTGTAGGCAGTAGCAAGCACCTTTAGGATGGAAAGACAAGGACCCCATTACAAAAAAATCAAAGTAACCATACTTTATTTGATACTTCAGCGTAAATGCTGTAATTTTGTATCGAATCTGAAATGAGGCCTGACTTCAAAGTAGGATTCCCCCGGGACGGCTTGCCGCCCCTTTTTTTTGTCTTTTTTATACCTCAACAATTCCGAGTGGATGTTTTGGGCTTGCTTTTTTGTTAAGTGCCGTACCCAGGCGACTATAAAACTGCGTGGCTCCTTTTTTTTTCATATACGCGTTTGGCTCGTACATTTGTCTGGCACAGTAAGCGATTACATCAACAATTTGGTGGAAATACGACGTCGCTGAATCTTTCATAAATGGATCTTCAATCACGTAGTCCAGCGTTAAATTACGACTGCCACTATTAAAAATTGCTTGGTTGTGTGGTACGGGATTAAATCTCCTCATTTTACGAAGAAGAGTTCGTAGTTTTAAGCCATCTGTATTATCCGGTAACAGTAAACCACGTTCATCAGGATTTGAAATACCGGGGAAATTATGATACTTAATGGTATTTTCAAACCGTTGAATTAATCTTTCCCAGCCAAGATTAAATACATCTTCCTGTTTATACTGCTTATCTACCGATACGGTTATCACACTAAGTTCTTTTCGAGTGGATGTCCAGTCAATGCACTGTTTCATGATATCCAGACGGTCGTTTCTCTTGATTCTAACAAGACTTCCCGGATTATTGATAAAATGTGTAGCGTGGATTTCTTCTCGAAGTTTTAATCCCTTCGTTAGTCGCAGGTGTTGTCTAAATTCAATTAGTTCATCCAGTAAGACTCTCCAGCGTAATTCGTGAATGATAATCGCTGAAAGTAAAAAGTACCTGGTGGGGCTGTTGGTAATACCTGAATCACCACTTTCATCTACATACATTAGATACATTGTTCTGTCCTGAACCTATTTCAAAACACAATCAATCCTCGATTATACTTCATTCTCTATTTCTTCACTTCCCAATACATAGTTTTGCGGAGGACTTGTACCCATTCGTCGAATTCTTTATTCTGCTTATAGACTGTGGCAATCTGTTCGATTTTTTTGCTGTCTTGCTCAAGGGTAGGACGGTGCTCGGGTATGAATTTTTTCCGTTGAATTAAATGATAAGCGGGCTTGGTAGGATCGGACATATACGGAAGCGGTTCAGAGATGCCGCCGTCGGATAATTTTTCAATCACACTTTTGAGTTCAGCGGGGATACGGGAGAGTTCGATGGCACCCATCGAACCGCCAAACCCTTGTGTTTCTTTTTCTTCAGAATATTTTTTCGCCAAATCTTCAAATTTTTCGCCGTTATCGATGCGTATTTTGAGGGCGGCAAGCTCAGATTTTGCGCGTTCATTATCATCAGCGCTCCGGCCGATTTTGAAGAGAATATGGCGGGTTTGTACCGCATCTTTCCGCTTGTCGATCGTTTGAATTAAGTGATAGCCGAAGGGTGTCTCGATTGGCTGTGAGGTCTCGCCGGCGACGAGGGCATACGCTGCTTTTTCGTATTCAGGGACGAGCTTGCCTTTGTCTACCCAGCCGAGTTCGCCGCCCGAAGTAGCCGAGCCGAGGTCACCGCTGTAGCGTTTGACAAGTTCGGCAAAGTCTGCTCCGCGGAGGATAGAGTCACGTATTTTCTGCGCCAGCTTGAGTGTTTCGTCTTTTTGCGAAGTGCTTGCCTGTACGAATTTTACGATATGGGCGAGTTCTGCCTGGGGAGGAATTGGAGGAATTGAGTCGTGATACTGCTTGAAAAAGTCATCGACTTCACGGCTGCTGACCTTGACGGTACCGAATTTTTGCTGGCGGATTTTTTCCCACAGAATACGTTTACGGATCTCGTCACGGTAGTCTTTTTTGATCTTGGCAAGCGACATGCCGTAGAGTTCTTCGATACGTTTTTCCGAACCATACGATTGTACAAGCCCTTGAATTGTATAGTCTAATTGCTGCGTAATCTCCTCGTCGGTTGCCGTCACACTGTCTTCAATTGCTTTAGTAATCACGAGGCGTTCGTTAATGAGCGCATCGAGTATTTTCTGCCGCACTTTCGGATCATTGGGATTGACATCTTTTGATTGCTGCACCAGAAGTGCGATATTCGACTGAATATCACTTTCGAGGATAATTTCTTTGCCGACGATGGCTACAATTTTGTCAACAGACTGACCTTCCGAAAGTTGTGCGGAGACCGTACCGACAGAAACGACCATCAGAAACAGAGCCGAACATGTGGCGAGTGCGATTTGGAGTTTGTTCATAACGTGATTACCGGCAAAACTAACAAAATAGATGTTGAAATAAATTCAAAGTTATACAGTACTAGGTTGTAATAATTGATAATTACAACGGTTTCATCTGCGGGAAAAACAGCACATCCCGTATTGATTCCTCGCCCGTAAGGAGCATGACGAGGCGGTCGATACCGATACCGAGACCTGCAGTCGGCGGCATACCGACTTCGATTGCGTAGAGGAAATCTTCATCGAGAGTCAACGCTTCATCATCTCCATCGGCGCGGCTTGCTGCCTGCTCTTCGAGGCGTTTGCGCTGATCGATGGGGTCATTGAGCTCAGTAAAACAATTGGTGAGTTCACTGCCATTGACATACAATTCAAACCGTTCGACGAGCCCTTCTTCTGTTCGGTGAGCTTTCGCTAAGGGCGACATTTCGACCGGGAAATCCATCACAAACGTTGGCTGAATAAGCGATGGTTGCACGCGTTCGGAGAAGATTTCATCGAGAATTTTCATCTGTGAGGCAGTCGATTCGACCTCGACATTGAGCTTGCGGGCTGCGCTGAGGAGTTCGTCACGGCTGAGACCACGGAGGTTCATTCCGGTCGCATCCTGTAGCAGGTCAAACATACAAGCACGGCGATACGGCGGAGCAAGATTAATTGTATTTCCTCCAATTTCAACCGTTTGCGAACCGTTTGTTTCCTGTGCAATTGTGCTGATGAGCTGTTCGGTCATTTCCATCATCCATATATAATCTTTATAGGCGATGTAGATTTCGAGCATCGAGAATTCGGGGTTATGGGTTTTGTCCATACCTTCATTCCGGAAATTTTTACTAATCTCATACACACCTTCAAATCCACCGACAATCAAGCGTTTGAGGTATAATTCAAGCGCAATTCTGAGATATAATTCAATATCAAGAGCATTGTGATGCGTTACAAACGGACGGGCAGACGCGCCACCGTAGAGTGGTTGGAGAATTGGTGTTTCGACTTCCATCCAGCCACGATCATCAAAGAAGCGGCGCATAGTCGAGATGATTTTCGAGCGTTTTTTGAATGTTTCGCGGATATGAGGATTGACAATGAGATCGACATACCGCCGGCGATAGCGCATTTCTTTGTCGGCGAAAGCGTCATGAATGATTTTATTGCCGTTCTCATCGGTTTCTTCTTTGGCTATTGGAATGGGTGTCAAGGACTTACAGAGCAGCATCGCCGAACGTGTATGCACGCTGATTTCGCCGGTTCTCGTGCGAAAGACATAGCCGCTTATACCAATAATATCACCGATATCGAGTAAATGAATATGCTCGTAGAATTCCGGCAGGTCGTCCTTTTTAAGATAAATCTGAATCTTGCCGTCCGCATCCTGAATATGACAAAACGTAGCTTTCCCCATCTTGCGGATAGCCATGATACGCCCGGCGACGGTGACATCTGCCAAAAGCTCGGGATGCTCGTCAGAAAAAGTGGAAAGTATGGAGATTGAAGAATGAGTTTTCTCAAAAACAGGCGGATAGGGGTTGATTCCGGCGGCGCGGAGATGCTCTAATTCTTCAAGGCGACGTAATTCTTGGTCATTTCGAGTAAATTCGGACATTGATGTATCTAAGGAATAGTAAGAAATTGAACGTTTAGAACGCCCAAAATTAGCTAAAAGAACGCAGAAATACGATAAATTACCTGAAAAGTAGAAAAAATTATGGGGAAAGTTTTGTTATTACTTGAGAAGCCAGTATTTTTGCGGTTTGCAAAACTAACCCTTTCCTATACTTTCGTGGATTTTGTTTGAAAAAACCCTTTGTTCCCAGACCTTATGGCTCGTCCGGAAGCACATTCCAAGGCAGAAATCGCCCGCAGGAAAAAGCGCGTGCTCATAAGATTAATGAGGAAATCAGAGTGCCGCAGGTGCGAGTTGTCGATGAAGATGGCAAAATGCTTGGCATTATGACCACCTTCGCAGCATTGGATCTTGCCAATGCAGAAGAAAAAGATTTGGTGGAAATTGCCCCTCAGGCAGAGCCGCCGGTGTGCAAGATTATCGAATATGGGAAGTTCCTTTACGAGGTGCAAAAGCGCGAAAAGGAGCAGAAAAAGCAGCAGCATCAGCAATTGCTGAAGGAAGTGCGTTTTAAATGGCGGACAGACACGCATGATTTCGATTTTAAAACGCGTCATGCAAAAGAATTTTTGGAAGACGGGCATAAAGTAAAGGCGACAGTTGCCTTTAAGGGGCGTGAAATTGTCCACCAGGAAATCGGGCTTGCTCTTTTGGAGCGTTTTGTACTCGCGCTTGCCGATCATTCTAAAATCGACCAGCCAATTCATCCGGAAGGTCGCTCTTTATCGGTGACACTTGCTCCTGAAAAAGCGAAGAAAAAGCCTGCTTAATTCTACGATGTCGTCAATCGGCGTACTACAATTGAAAATCTCTCTCTATTATTTCATTACAATTAATCTAGGTGTTTCATGCCAAAAATGAAAACGAAATCCGGCTCGAAAAAACGCTTTACCGTCACAGGTAGCGGAAAAATTCGCCGTAATCAGGCATTTGTGCGCCATATCCTCACGTCAAAAACCCGCAAACGCAAGCGCAATCTTCGCCAAGCGGCCCTCATCGACACTGCAGATATGAAGCTCATTCAACGCGCTCTTGCTTTGCGCTAAACGATAGCAAATTTTTTTTGTGGTGAAGGGGAAAATTAGAAGCTCTCCCTTTGCCCTCATTTTTAATCTTAAAGGAACAACGTCATGCCACGTTCTACACATAAAGTAGCTTCGCACCGCCGCCGCCGCAAGTTTATAAAGCTTGCAAAAGGGTATTGGGGAGCGCGAAGTAAAGTTTGGACAATAGCTAAGAATCACATTGAAAAAGGTCTCAGTCACGCATACCGCGATCGTCGTCGTAAAAAACGCCTTTTCCGCAGTCTGTGGATCGTCCGTATCAATGCCGCTGCCCGCTTGCACGGCACTACCTATTCGAGACTTATTAATGCATTGAAGCTCAAAAATATTACGATTAACCGTAAAATTTTAGCTGATATGGCAATGAATCAACCGGCAGTATTTGCAGTCATTCTTCGTAAAGCTGTAGGATAGATTTCAGATTTTTTGTAAGTTGCAAGGGCGTTCATGAAATGAACGCCCTTTTTATTTTTGTCCTGACGAAATAATAAAATGAAACTCATTGTCAAGCATGAATATTAAATCCATTACACTGAAAAATTTCAAGCGGTTTACAGACTTGACAATCGATCTGTCGGTTAGTCCGGTATTGCCTAAATTGGTGTTGCTCGTTGGGGCAAACGGTTCGGGAAAAAGTGCAGTGTTTGATGCGTTTGAAGCTATAACTCAAACGCGAATAGTCCCATATATCAACACACAGTATTACTTGAAAAACAAGCAAGAAAAGAGTGAAATTCATTTAGAATTCGAGAATAATGAGTTTACAATCTCTATTTTGCCCACGAAAGATAATCTTCCTGTTTATTCTAATTCTTCGATAGATTTTACCCCTTCTTTCTACGGGCGAAGTGCCGTTCGATATTTGCCACGACTTACACGCACAAATATTCAGGCAATTGATGTTTCAAAAAATCTGGATAAACCCAACTATTATATTGATCAAGATAGTAGATTCGAAAATGATCTCGATACATTGATGTATGAGATTATGGGCACAGTTTTTAAAGGAATTAATGTCTCTAACAATCAATTCGTGAATGATATTCACTCGTTTCTTGCGCGTATCAATGATTCACTACGGAGGATTTTTGGCGACAATGAGACTACGAGTCTGAAATTTATCAGCTTCCTTCCACCTGCCGATGGCAAGCCAATACAATTGATATTTCAAAAAGGTACGTCCGAAGTTCATTATGACGTGCTCAGTTCCGGCGAAAAAGAAGTTGTTAATATTCTGTTTAATCTCTTAGTCCGAGTACGGCATTTCCCAACGTCAATTTATTTCTTTGATGAATTAGATGCCCACCTACACACAGAGTTACAGTATAATTTACTCCGTGAGGTCGTCGAACATTGGATACCCGACGATTCGCAAATTTGGACGGCATCGCATTCGCTGGGATTTATTCAATATGCGAAGTCATCTGAGCAAGCAGCGATAATCGATTTTGATAATTTAGATTTTGATCAATCGCAAATTCTCGTTCCGACTGATGAACAAGAAGTCTTTACCATTGCAGTGCCTAGCGAAATCTTACCTTCTTTGTTTAAAGATAAACACATTGTATTCTGTGAAAATGAAGATGCCCGGATATATAATTCAGTTGCACTGCCAAATGCTGTTTTCATCGGCGTGCATGACAAGACAGAGGTTGTTGCTCGGGTTAAAAGCACCGAAAAAGTGCATGGAGTAATTGATAGAGATTATTTGTCGGATAGTGATTGTATTCAATTGAAAAACAAGCTTTCTGCGCTTGTTATACTCAACTATTACAGCATCGAAAATTATCTCTATCATCCTGAAAATATCCGGGAAAAATATCCGGATTTTGATGTGCGAGCGTATATTCAGAATATTACTACTACCAAAAACAACGCACTTGATAGAATTATCCAGAAATTAGATTCAAATCGGAAGTCTTATATCTTCTTCAAAAATTCAACACTTAATGCCGATAGTCATTTCCCTGAAGTGAAACGAATGATCGAATCCGATGAATTTGAAACGTTCTACAAGGTTTTCAGCATGAAACATCATAAAGATATTTGTGGAATTCCAAATGTTTCTTCCGGCGATTTAGCAAAAACTCATTGGTTCCGCTCTGCGGTAAACGATTTGCTGTCAATCGCTACATCCCTCTAACTTTATACTTTATTATAATAAAATAAATACTTATGCTCCAAGAAATTACTACCCTTAAATCTCAAATCGAAGCCGAACTCCCCGCCGTCACTTCTGCTGAATTGCTCGAACAGTTCCGGCTCCGGCATCTGGTCAAAAAAGGAACCCTCACCGCACTCATGGAACGCCTGCGCGAGGTGCCGAAAGAAGATAAGCCGCTCGTAGGAAAGTCTTTAAACGAACTCCGCCAATTCGTAGATAAGGAATTTGCCCGGCTTAAAGAACAGCTTGATGGTGCTCAAATTGCAAGCAAGCTTATCGATGTGTCTCTTCCCGGACGCCGCGAGAAGAGGGGAAGTGTGCATCCAGTCCAGCAAACGCTCGACGGTATTCTTTCGGTGTTTCGTAAAAT